>JADGRK010000086.1 GCA_017880985.1 Rhodoferax sp.
CCCGCTGATGACCATGGCCTCACCCAGAGCATGATGCCAGCCGCCCATTGGACTAAACAACAGCATCGAGCCACCAATCACAAGAGCCGCATAAGCGATGGCACTAGTGAGCCGCTCAATATTGCGAATGAAGCGACCGGCCAGCGCCTCCAGACCCGGAAGTCGGCCCAGATCACCTTCCGCAATGCGGCGCAGTATGCGTCGCGTGTCGCCCGGCGCGTCCATGATGAAGCGCTCCATGTCGCGCGCAAGCTTGACGCTATGCCCCTTGATCCGCTCCGGTGAGAAATGCTGCGCGCTCAGACGTGAAACCTCCTCACGAAACGACCCCATGTAGTTGTGTTCCGGTGCGAGTTTGGCGATCATCGACTCCAGGATCACGAAAGCACGTGCCAGCATGACAAACTCGGCGGGATTATGTACGCCGTTGCGACCTCCGGCACGCAGCAATGATTCGAACGCATCCCCGACAGAGACATTCGTCAGGCTGGTCCGGCGGATCGCATAAAGTACGGCCTTTATATCGACCAACAACGCTGCCTTATCGACCTTTTCGCTCCCCGGCGCCATTTCGAGATAAGCCTCGGTGGCAGCCCGCGCATCGCCTTTGACGACCGCGTCGAGCAGGAGTGTCAGCGACTCGCGCATCGGCTCGTCCAGATCGCCGGTATTGCCGAAATCAAGCAGCGAGAGCCGCCCATCGGGCAAAACAAAAACATTACCGGGATGCGGGTCGGCGTGAAACAGGCCTTCTTCAAAGATTGTTTGCAGCATCAACGTGACCAGGGTGTTCATCGACCGCGGCATCGCCTCCGGGTGCCGCTTGGCGTAGTAATCGATCCGTTCACCGCCCGAAAATTCCAGCGTCAGCACGGCGCCGTTGGAACACTCCGCCACGACATCCGGAATCCACAGGTCAGGAAAATCTGCCATTGCGGTGCGAAAGAGCACGACAGAACGCGCTTCGCGATTGAAGTCGGTTTCCCGATTCAAACTGATGGCAAATTCACGCACCACAATAGGAAGGTCAAGTGGGCGTAGCCGCGGAAACAGCCTCTGGGCCAAACATACCAGATAAGTCAGCGCCGTCATATCATTCGCGATCTTCGCCTTGAGGCCGGGCCGCTGTACCTTTACGGCCACATGTCGCCCGTCCAGCAGGGTCGCCTCGTGCACCTGGGCAATGGTGGCCGAACCGATTGGCGTCTCATTGAACGATGAGAACAACGCCGTCAACGGAGCGCCCAGCTCGGCCTCGACCTTAGCCCGCACTGCGCCAATGCTCATCGCCGGCAACTGGTCGTGCAGTTGCTCCAGCTCTCTGGTGTAGGCGGCTGGCAGCAGGTCGCGCCGCATCGCCAGCACCTGTCCAAATTTGAGAAAGACCACCCCCAGCTCCTCAAGAGTCTCCCTTACCTCCTTGGGCGCCGGCCAATGCCCCCGGCCGAACAGGGCGCCCAGGAACTTGTGGCGGGCGAGCACGCGAAGGATTTGCATCAGTCGCGGCACCGCGCGTATTTTGGTGGTCTTTATATCGATCAATACGGCCATGTCATCCTCGCGGCGGTTATGCGTGAAATAGCGCTGAAACGTCCATCCACAACGGGCTCCCTCTCATGCTCTGCATGGACATCGTTCATGATGCTGACGCCCTAGTTGGCAGCAGGCGCTGGCATGCGATCCATCATCATTTGCATCATGGATTCCATCATTTCCATCCGCTTTTCCATCATCTGTTGACGCTCCTTCATGTTGCGTGGCATCGGCTTTTTGCCTTGCATGCCAGCCATGCCGGCGCCACTCATCATGCCCATCGTCGCCATGCCATCCTGCATGGTCTTCATGTGTTCGGCCATCAGTGCCTTCTTCTCCTCCGGCGTTTTGGCGTTCATCATTTTTTCGTGCATCTCGCCCATGGCCTTCATCTTGCTGTCCATAGTGGCCATCTGGGCGTCTTTGCCCGGCCTGGTTGCGGCAGCCCCATTGTTTGCAGAAGACTGTTGGACCGCTGGTGCGTCCGGGTGATGTTGCGCGTGCTGTGTGTCGGGCTGGGCCGATGAGCCGATAGAGGCGGCAGCGAGGGCAATGCTCAGTACGGTGTGGCGAAGATATGACATGGTGAACTCCAATTGTGAAAGGAAAAGTGAAACGAAAGAGACGCTCCGGTATGGCCAAAAACGGTCATCCGAAAGCAGATGCAGGCCCACTGCCGGGCGGGTCAACCCGCGCAGCAAAAGGCCTGATTGGGAGGGATCAAATAGTGAGCCGCAAAAAGCGGATGAAGACGGGTGGTTCCGACCAGGTCGGACCACCGAACGCCTCCGGCTGGTAAGTCTGATCGACTACTGGCACCAGCAACCACGTGAAAAACGGCACGGGAACAGTATCCTGGGCGACGACCCGGTCCGCGTGATGCTGGATCAGGGTGTTTTGTTCTGCCGTGCAGAAGTTCAAGCATGCCATTTTATCTGGCGACTTGTCGTGGTCAGCAGCCTCATGATGGGCCGTACCCGTGCCGGACGCAAGCCCGGACTGACTGTGACTGAAAAGTTCGTGCCGTCCATGGTCCTGCTGCACAAGACAAGCGTTCGCAACTCCTATCCCCAATGACACCAACCAGACGAACAACATCACAGCAGCGGTGTACCGTGTTCGTCGAGAGCCAAAGAAGGACTTCATGGGTGCTCAATGTGGGGCTGCAAGCCGCTTAACGGCTTGATGACGTCTCACCAAGTGCTACAGGCCGATCAACCACGATCACTTGTCCTTTCGCTGGACAACCAGCACCACGATCGCGACGACGACAACAATAAGCAAGAGCGGCATCCAGACTCCGCCGCCGTAGCCACCCATCCAGCCGGAGCCAGAGCTGCCACCATTCATCATGGTTCCGTTCTGTGCCAAAGCAACAGCGGTGGTCAACAGAGACACCGTACCACCAGCCGTGAAAAGCAAGATCTTCATGAATTTTCTCCAGCAAGAGATTGAAATTAGCGGACTCTCTGGCAAGGGGCGCGTGAGACGCTATAACTGCCTGGAACTCAGGTCAAAACCTCGCAATCCACAGCATTAGAATAAATTTACGCTGTCATCCTGCCGATGTCTGTGCGCCAGCGCACATCCAAAGAAGATTAAACAATGAAATGGCTGTGACAAGCCTTGCGCCGGGCAAGGACGGCGTATGGAAGAGAAGGTCGCAGCATTTCGAGACTATTAAAAAAGTATCGAAAGGCCTCTTCCAGACGCTCAAAGATTGAACTATTTGTGCCTGCAATAGCTTCGCCTGCATAACCCCATAAGTGCACTTCTTCATGATAGGCAAAAATCCCGCCACAAGGGCGGGATTTCAAGGCAGCGGCAACAAGCCGCTGCGGTTTAGACGCCTGTTCAAACTCACATGGCCGGATGCATGTTCGGGTGTAACTCTTTGCACTCGATGCCGATCTCGCCACTGGCCATGAAGTCACCGGTGCGTGCGGCTTCGGCGAGTTCGGCCTTGACCTGTTCGCGTGTGACGCCTGACTGCACTTGCTTGGCCGGATAACGGTTCGGGTACAACTCATTGAGCTTGAGGCCGCTCTCCCCACTGGCCATGATGTCACCGTTGCGAGCGGCCGACGCGAGTTCGGCCGTGACTTGTTCCCGCGTAACGCCTGCGAAGGCCGAAGTACCAGCGATCAGTGCGGAAGCGAGGATCAAAGCGGTTGTTGCAAAGTTGGTTTTCATGATGATTCCTTTCAAAGCTTGTTAAACATTTCCGGGCAGGTCGGTCGTCATGGTGTACCGTCTTGTCCAGCTTCTATCGCCATATTGCGATATGAGTGAACTATAGAAAGTCGACCCCATCAAGAACATGACGGTCAAATTACAAATTGGTCAGTAACTTGTCAGCGTCTGAATTAACGAACCGCAGCCACCTGCCACTACAGAATCGGGGCCGGTCGGCGGGTATCGACAGCCCTGCCAACTGCCGCGGCGCGCCAGTTCGGCTGAAATCCGCGGTGCCAGCTCAGACAGGCGCAGGTTCCAGTGCGGGGCGAGTTTGAGTGACGGCGGCACTTCGCTGCCCACGCGCTGGAGCAGGATCGTGGGCGACAGGCGCTCAATGAAATCGGCCAGCAGGCTGATGCAGGCCGGCTCGTCAAGTAGCGGCACACTGGCCGGGTCGCGCTGCCACTGGCGCGCCAATGCGGTGCCGCGCACCAGCTGCAACTGATGAATCTTGAGCGCATGAATCGGCAGTGCCGAGAGCTGACGCGCGCCGTCGAGCATGCTTTCGTTTGACTCGCCCGGCAGGCCGAGCAGCAGGTGGACGGTGACTTCCAGAGCGCGCGCGGCCGAGCGACGAATCGCATCGACGCTGGCGGCGAAGTCGTGGCCGCGATTGACCCGTGCCAGCGCCGCGTCGTTGCAGGATTCGACGCCGATTTCGAGTTCGATGATGTATGTGCCTGCGAGCTGCGCAAGATAGTCCAGAACTTCGTTGGGAAGACAGTCGGGGCGGGTGCCGATCGCCAGACCGCTGATGCCGGGATGAGACAGCGCCTCCTCGTAACAGGCGCGTAGCCGCTCGAACTCGCCGTAGGTATTGCTGTAACTCTGAAAATAGGCAATGTAGCGCTGCGTGCCGGGATAGCGTCGGTGCAGAAAGTCCAGACCGGCATCGATCTGTTCGGCAATCGTCTGGCGGCGATCCAGGTAGCCAGGTGTAAACCCGTCGTTGTTGCAGAAGGTGCAGCCGCCGGTGCCAACCAGGCCGTCGCGATTCGGGCAGCTAAAGCCCGCAATGACGGAGACCTTTTGCACCCGGCCTCCATAGCGGGCTTTCACATGCTCGTTCCAGGCGTTGTAGCGACGTGCGCCAAAGGGGCAAACGGTTTCAGGATTCGTCAAGACAGTCATGAACTCGATGGCCCGGCTGACGCACCGGCGGTCACGCGCTGGCCATGATGTGCAACACCTCTTCGCCATAGGCTTCGAGCTTTTTCGCGCCAATGCCGCTGATGCCTTGCAGGTCATCGAGCGATTGCGGCGCGCGTTGCGCAATGGCAGCCAGCGTGGCGTCATGAAAGATCACGTAAGCAGGCAGGTTGTGCTCTTTGGCAATCCCGGCGCGCCAGGCTTTCAGGGCGACGTAGCGCTCGTGGCCCTGGGTGTCGAGCGCTGCCGGTGCTTTGATGACAGCGCCGGCGCCGGCGCGCTTGGCTTTGCGCTCGACCGGGCTCGATACCGAGGCGCGCAACTGCACCGACACGTCGCCCTTGAGCACAGCGCGAGAAGCGTCAGTCAGTTGCAGGGTATTGAAGGCCTGGGTGTTGACAGCCACTGCGCCCACGGCAATCAACTGGCGCAGCACACCGCGCAGTTGCACTTCGCTAAAACCAGCGCCAATGCCAAAGGTGCTCAAGGACTGGTGTCCGAACTGCAGCACTTTGTCGGTTTTTTTGCCACGCAAAATGTCCATCAAGTGGCCCGCGCCAAAGCTGATTGAGCTCATCTGCTGCACGCGGTAAATGGTCGACAGGAGTTTGCGGGCCGCATCGGTGCCGTCCCACACGGCGGGCGGATGCAGGCAGTTGTCGCAATTCTGGCACGTAGCCCCCACGCTTGCCACTTCGCGTGCTGCGCTGCCCCCCGGGGGGGCCGTGCCTTGCTTGGGGCGGCCCGGCGCGGCGGCCGCTTCCTGGCCATAAGTTTCACCAAAGTAGGCCAGCAGGCGCACGCGGCGGCAATCGGTGGCCTCGGCCAGACCCAGCAGGGCATCGAGCTTGCCGCGCAGGCCTTGTTTGAACTCTTCGCCGGCCGGGCTCTCGTCAATCATGCGGCGCTGGTTCACCACATCCTGCAGGCCGTAGCACATCCAGGCGTCGGCGGCCTCGCCGTCACGCCCGGCGCGCCCGGTTTCCTGGTAGTAGCCTTCGATGTTTTTGGGCATGTCAAGATGCGCCACAAAACGCACATCGGGCTTGTCGATGCCCATGCCAAAGGCGATCGTGGCCACCATCACAATGCCTTCACTGCGCAGAAACTGGTCCTGATTGGCCTGACGTACTTTGGCATCCAGTCCGGCGTGATAGGGCAAGGCCGCGATACCCTCGTCGCACAGCAGGTTGGCAATGTCTTCCACCCGTTTTCTGGATTGGCAATAGACGATGCCCGCTTCACCCCTGTGCTGGCTGGAGATGAAGCGCAGCAACTGCTGCGTGGCATCGCGTTTTTCGACAATGGTGTAACTGATGTTGGGGCGGTCAAAGCTGCTGACAAACTGGTGCGCTTCCTGCAATTGCAGCCGTTCCAGAATATCGGCCCGGGTCAGCGCATCAGCGGTCGCGGTCAGGGCCACCCGCGGCACGCTGCCATAACGCTCGTGCAGCACCGTCAGCGCTCGGTATTCGGGCCTGAAGTCGTGCCCCCACTGACTGACACAATGCACCTCGTCGATGGCAAACAGGCTCAACAGCCCACGCTCTTGCAAGGAGTCGAGTTGCGCCAGAAAGCGCGGTGTCGTGACCCGTTCCGGTGCCGCGTAGAGCAGCGTGATGTCGCCGCGCAGCAAGCGCCGCTCGACCTGCGAGGCTTGCTCGCCCGACAAGGTGGAGTTGAGAAACTCGGCGCTGACCCCGGCCTCATGCAGCGCACCCACCTGGTCGTGCATCAGGGCGATCAGCGGCGAGATCACCAGCGTGATGCCGAGTCCGGCGCGCTGGCGCGCAATCGCCGGAATCTGGTAACACAGCGACTTGCCGCCGCCGGTGGGCATCAGGACCAACGCGTCCCCGCCCGCCACGACATGTTCGATGATGGCTTGCTGGGGTCCACGAAACTCGCCGTAGCCGAAGACCTGGTGCAGGATATGGTGAATCGACAAAATCGAATTACTATTAAATATATAGCTGCTTGCGCAGACGGCGTAAGGGACAGAGGCCTATTTAACGCATATTTTTCGGCTGAAGCGGGAAATCCCTTGCCCCTGTTGCTGCCATTGTCCCACCCGGCACGCTGGTAGCCCCCGGCTTTCTACAATATCGACCTATGAAAGCACTCCAATACACCCGCGGCCAGGCGCTGCCCGACATTTTGCAGCACCGCATCATGGTGCTCGACGGCGCCATGGGCACCATGATCCAGCGCTTCAAACTCGGTGAAGCGCAATACCGGGGCGAGAGGTTCAAGGACTTTCACAAAGACGTCAAAGGCAACAACGAGTTGCTATCCCTCACTCGCCCGGATGTCATCACCGACATCCACGAGCGCTATTTGGCCGCTGGCGCCGACATGATCGAGACCAATACCTTTGGTGCCACCCGCATCGCCCAGGCCGATTACGACATGGCCGATCTGGCTGTTGAGATGAACCTGGTCTCGGCCAAACTGGCGCGCGCGGCTTGCGACAAGTTCTCCACCCCCGACAAGCCGCGCTTTGTGCTGGGCGCCCTGGGCCCGACACCCAAAACCGCCAGCATCAGCCCGGACGTGAACGACCCCGGCGCGCGCAACGTCACCTTTGAGCAACTGCGCACCGCTTATTACGAGCAGGTGCAGGCGCTGGTGCAAGGCGGTGCCGATGTGCTGCTGGTGGAAACCATTTTTGACACCCTCAACGCCAAGGCAGCGCTGTTCGCGATCGACGAGTTTTTTGAAGCCAGTGGTGAGCGCCTGCCGATCATCATCAGCGGCACCGTCACCGATGCCTCCGGGCGTATTCTCTCGGGCCAGACCGTCACCGCCTTCTGGCACAGCGTGCGCCACGCCCAGCCGCTGGCGGTGGGGCTGAACTGTGCGCTGGGGGCGGCGCTGATGCGCCCCTATCTGCAGGAACTCAACCGCGCCGCGCCGGATACCTTCATCAGTTGCTACCCCAACGCCGGCTTGCCCAACCCGATGAGCGACACCGGCTTTGACGAAACCCCGGAAGTCACCAGCCGCCTGATCCGTGAATTCGCCGTCGAGGGGCTGGTCAATATTGTGGGTGGCTGCTGCGGCACCACGCCGGAACACATCAGGGCGATTCACGACAAGGTGGCACCGTTGGCCGGGCGGGTGTTGCAGAGGAATGTGTTTTACAAAGAGGCGGCTTGAGCGGTGACGGGCTGGGCCTGTCAAAAATACCGACCTGACAACTTCAAGGGCCGCTTTGGAACGCGGCGAGCATGCGCAGTGCAGCGTTACCTGCCGGCCGCCATCGGCAGCTTTCTGGAAGTTTAATTTCGAAGTTTTGCCGACCAGTCAGCTGTGAATCATGGCTGCCAGGAAGGTGCGCAAAAGCTGTCATAAACCTCAACTTCTGCCAGTGGCAAACCGGCCATAGAGGCATACCTCCCGCACATCTATAAACTCGGGCAGGTGATCGATTCATCGAAGTACCCAATACCACTCATGTCCTGCCGCCCAGACATCCTTGAAACACTGGACCTGCGTCTGGAATGCTCACAAGTCGAGCTATTCGA
>JADGRK010000087.1 GCA_017880985.1 Rhodoferax sp.
CCGACCGCTGCGCTGCGATCACCGGCATTGGTGAAATTCTGGTAGGGCATGGTGTTAGCGGCACGCTCAACATGCCGGTGGCGATTGCAGTGCGCCCGGAGAAGATGGAAATCAGCAAGGAGCGGCCTCCCGTTGACAAGAATCTTTTCACTGGCAAGGTCAAGGAAATTGCCTACTTTGGCTCCTACAACACCTACATCGTGACCGCCGGCGATGGCACTCGGGTGAAGATTACCAAGGCCAACACCTCGCACGAGAAACTCAGCGACATAACCTGGGAAGACAATGTCTTTTTCTGGTGGAGCGATGTCGCAGGCATTGTTTTGCGCGACTGACAGGGACGATATGCACGCGCCCTCAATTTCTTTGCTCGGCAAACGTTTTGTCATCTGCGTACCCTACACGTGGCTGCTCCTCTTCTTTTGCTTGCCGTTTCTGATACTGCTCTATATCAGCCTGGTGGACGTGGGCAATGACATTGCCCCTTTCAAGCCACTCTGGGACTCTGAAACCGGCATTCTCAAGCTCAAATACGAAAATTACCTGTCAATCTTCCGCAGCGGAGACGGCGGCGGCCTGTTCAAAACCATCTATATCGAGGCCTTTCTACGCTCGATTTGGTATGCACTGTGCACGGCCCTGCTGTGCCTCGTCATTGCTTATCCGTTTTCTTACTTCATCGCGACCGCGTCGCCTCGTGTACGCCCGGCGCTGTTGATGATGGTGATGTTGCCGTTCTGGACTTCGTTCTTGCTGCGTGTCTATGCCTGGAAGGGCATTCTGGCCGACCAGGGTGTGCTTAACCAAGCGCTGATATTTCTTGGGCTGACGAATGAGCCGATCCTGATGCTGTACACCAACGTGTCCATGCTGATGGGCATGACCTACGTGTACCTGCCCTTCATGATTCTGCCCTTGTACGCCAACCTGGTGAAGATGGATTTTCGCCTGCTGGAAGCGGCCTACGACCTGGGTGCTTCGCCATTAAAGGCTTTCTGGCTGGTGACTGTGCCGCTGTCCAGGACCGGCATCATTGCCGGCTTCATGCTGGTCTTCATACCCTCTTTGGGCGAGTTCGTGATTCCATCGCTGCTTGGTGGCCCCGAGAACATCATGATCGGCCGCGTCGTGTGGGACGAACTGTTTACCAGTAACAACTGGCCCCGTGCCTCAGCGCTTGCGGTGATCATGATCGGGGTGATCGTCGTTCCGCTGGCCGTCTACTATCACTACACTGGCGAATCTGCCGATGCCCGGAAGTGACGACGTGGCCATAAAAGCCTTTTTAGAAAAACATTTCAGCAAGTTATGGTTGACGTTGGTCTACTTGTTCTTGTACCTGCCGCTGTTCTTCATGATCGTTTTCTCGTTCAACAGTACGCGCCAGGACGCCCGCTTCACCGGCCTTTCAATGCGGTGGTATCAGGCACTCACACACGACACGAAGATCGTCGAAGGCTTCTGGCTGTCGCTGAAGGTGGCGACTGTCACCGGTTTGCTGTCGGCGGTGCTGGCCACCTTTGCCGCCTTTGTGCTGGTGCGCTACCGGCGATTCCCGGGACGCACCATTTTTTCGGGCATGGTCAACGCGCCGCTGGTGATGCCCGAGGTGGTCATTGGCTTGTCAATGCTGTTGTTGATGGTGGGTGCGCAGAATCTCTTTGGCTGGCCGCAGCGCGGCATGCTGACCATCATATTGGGGCACACCCTGCTGGGCATGGCCTATGGCATGGTGGTCGTCCAGTCGCGCCTGCTGGAGATGGACCGTTCCATCGAGGAGGCGGCGATGAACCTGGGGGCAAGGCCGCACCAAGTGTTTTTCCTGGTCACCGTGCCAAATATTTTCCAGGCCATCCTGGCGGCGTTTCTGTTGTCATTCACCCTGTCGTTTGATGATGTGGTGATTGCCGAGTTTCTCTCGGGGCCCGGTGTCAATACCTTGCCGCAGGTGATCTTTGGCTATGCACGGCGCGGTATCAACCCGACCATCTATGCGGCCGCCACCTTGCTGATCGTATTGGTGACGACAGTGGTCGTGGCCTACAGCATTTTGGTGGCTCGGCAGACCCGAAGGCGTGAGCGCGAGATCGCCGCAGCCACGCGGGCGGAACTGGCAGCGTTGAGCCCGCAATAGGCGTCAGGCGAATGTTGCGGCTTGATGGTGAGCCGTCGGGCGCCTCAGCAGTTGTGACTGGGATCTTCATAGGGAGGTAGACCTGACAGAACAAGAGTTCGACGGCCGCGCCATGATTGACAATGGCGGCGAATCGGGAGCCATCGTTACATCGTTCGCTTGTTCTGTGAAAGCGCCGGGGACACCGCGCAAAACCCTTGTGGCGGCGCTTGCAAGGCCGCGCTCATTGCCAAGGCCAGGGCGGCGGCAGATGCGTAGCGTGCAGTTGTGGTCTGGTTATTCATATGTCAATGTCCTTTAACGGGTTAAGAGTGAGTTATTGGCAGCACAGAACGCGTTATTCCATGCAGCTTCTATAGTCGCGGGCAGTGCGGGTTTCTTACGCCGCAACTTATTGCGTTACTCAGTCGGCCAGACTCCTGTTGGACACTTCAATCAGCCGGAACGTCTTGTAAAGAAAAGTATCTGGCGTCAACGGAGCTAAGAACCCTGCGTTGTGGTTGCAAGCCTGGAGAATATTTGGGCTCGCTTGAGATGGTCGGAGCTGCTGCGACTATCGTTTTTTTTGAGTGAGTACTAATCATGTTGAATATCAAGACCCTTATCGCTGCTGCCCTGCTTACAAGTGTTGCTGCTGTCTCGTTTGCACGGGCTCCTGCTGCTCCAACCGATGCGGGTGCGACTGCTCCTGCTGCTGCCGCGACTTCTAAAGCCACGAAAGCCAAGCACGTCGCGAAAAAGCACATTGGGATGAAGCACAAAAAGGCTAAGGCTACCAAGACAGGCACGGCTGCTGCCAAATAAGCGAGCTGATGAATGAATAAGGGGCGCTGAGGAGACTCGGTGCCCCTTTTTTATTGTTTTGCACTGTTGGCTTCAGACTGGACAACTTCAACAGTAATGGTGAACCAAACTGGTGAGCGCCTGGGCCGGTTCGCATGTCGCGTGCGCGCTTTGCCGTGCGATTCCGTCAAATCACCGGCGAGACCCCGGCTGACTGTCTGGCCTCGTGGCGCGTGATGACAGCGCAAGGTTTGCTCAAACGTGGGCCACAACTCAAGCATGTGGCTGACGACGTTGGCTATGGCAGGGCCAGTGCGCTCACGCCTGCTTTTGTCCGCAAATTGGGTTGTTAGCCAACCGAATGGCTTGAAGCAGCGCAAGAAGTAAGCCTGCCGGAAAAGACCACCTGAAAAGGATTTCGTTAAGCTTCGTGGTTCACTCATCGTCCCGGCATTCTTATGAAAAAGCCCCAGTTCATTGAACTCCATCACACCGACCATTCCAGGGTGCGCGATGAACTGCTGTGCGGCTTGTCAAGCCCGGCGGCACACACTTCGCCCAAGTACCTTTACGATGCGCTGGGTTCGCGCCTGTTTGAAGCCATCACCGAACTGCCCGAGTATTACCCGACCCGCACCGAGGCCAGTATTTTTGCGCTGCACAGCGAAGCCATGGCAAAGCATGTGCCGCTGGGCGCAACGCTGGTGGATCTGGGTGCCGGCAGTTGCGCCAAGGCGGCCAGCCTGTTCAATCGCTTTGTGCCAAGCCGCTATGTGGCCGTGGACATCTCGGTAGAGTTCTTGCGCAACGCATTGGACTGCCTGCAGCGCCGCTACCCGGCACTGGACATGGTGGGCGTGGGCCTTGATTTCTCCGCCGGTCTGACGCTGCCACCCGAAGCGGGCGACCCGCAAGCGGATGCGCGCGTGCTGTTTTACCCAGGCTCCAGCATTGGCAATTTTTCCCCTGATGAGGCATTGATATTTTTGCGTAGCGTGCGGACTGCATGTAGCACCCAGCGGGGCAGTGGACTGCTCATCGGTGTCGATCTGGTGAAAGGCACGGCGGAGCTGGAAGCTGCCTATGACGACGCACTGGGCGTGACCGCCGCCTTCAACCGCAACCTGCTGCTGCACATCAACCGCCTGTGTGCAACGGACTTCTTCTTGCCGGATTGGCACCATGTGGGGCTGTTCAATACGACCGAGTCACGCATTGAAATGCACCTCGAAGCCACGCGCCCGGTGACCGTATGCTGGCCCGGCGGGCAGCGCAAGTTTGCCCTGGGTGAGCGCATTCATACTGAGAATTCGTACAAGTGGACGCTGGATGGTTTCTCGGAGCTACTACACCACGCCGGGTTTGAGGCCCGCAGGCACTGGACCGACCCGGCGCAGCGGTTTGCTGTCTTTTGGGCTGGCGGCCAATAGCGCAGCAGCGCTGCGTCAAGTAGTCCGGGCAATTGAAGTCGTCAACAAACTGGTGAATACGCCCGTCGCAAGACCCGCTTTGAGTCAGAGCGGCCATCCAGCCGAAAATCAATTTCACCGGTTTGAACCTCCTCCGCCTGGCCGAACCTCGCGCCTGCTGTTCAACTTCTCAGTATGGCAGGTTTAAATTGTCTAAATGATCCCTAACCGCCGTGGAATAATCGCAAACAGCTATTACATTGATAGCCAAATCCTTCTGTGGCCGGTCAAGATCGGCGATTCGTCCCACCCGTTTGACAAATTGAAATGCTCAGACTTTCACGCCCACAGTGTGATCGGCTCCAGCGCATCGCCTTGCGCCAAAATTCGGCCAATCGCCACGCTGTGCGGGTAGCCGATTTGATGCAGTTCCGCAACCCATGCCTCTGCCCGATCAGCCAGCACGCTGGCCAGCGAGCCGCCTGCCGTTTGCGGGTCAAATATCAGCGGTTAGCGGGGTGCGTCTGTTGATGGACAACACATCAAACGACACGGGCGGGCGGTTGCGGCACAGCACCTGCCAGCACGATGTCCCTGAGAATCGGTTTTCAGGCGCTTGCATGCGGGTGGGCTTTCTCGTTGTGGAGTGTTGATGGCAGCAAATCATGCACCAGCGCAATCAGCGCTGCCTGCTCGGTGGCCGGCGCAAACAATGGCGCACGCTGGGCGCACTGGGCTTGTAGTTGACCGTATAGGCCAGTGGCTCGGGCCTGGTCGGCGCGACAACGCAGCAACAATTGGACCAGCCCCTGCGCGTCACCGTGCTCGAAATAGCCTGCGTAGTCGGGGCCCAGCATGCCCACGTTGCCCGCAATTTTGGAGGCCAACACGGGCGTGCCGCTGCACACCGCCTCCATCACCACATGCGCACCGCCTTCCATGCGGCTGGCGATTACCAGCACATGGGCGCGTTGAATGTGGCGCCGCGTGGCTTCATGCGGCACGCCGCCCAGCCAGCGATAGTGTGGGCACTGCGCAGCGCAGGCTTGTGCTTGTGCGCCCAGTTCGGCGTCCAGGGCTTCGCCAATGTGGTCGATGAAAATGTCGGGGTGGTGTTGCAGCAAGCGCGCAGCGGCAAACAGGGTTTGGGGCGACTTCTCATCGCGCAAATGCCCCACCATCACGGCACGCAAATGCTGCCCTGTCTTGACGACCGTCTCCCGTGGTGTGGCTGATTGAAAGATCACGCGGGCCTTGTGGCGCAATGCCGTCGGCAAGGCATCGGGTCCGCACTCTTGCAGCACCACCAGCCGCTGGGCATAGGCAAGGGAGGCTTGCGCGGAGGCATCAGTTTGAATGTCGCGATACAAATCGGTGCCGGTGAGCACAACACCCAGGCCAGGCGCATCAGCGCTTACGCCCTTCGCGCGTGCCCACTGCGCTATGGAGTCAGCCGAGCGCCGCGCATGCAGTGCCAGCATCACATCAAAGGGCTCACCGTTCCAGCTTTGTGCAATGCTCACCTCACAAACCGGATGCAGCATGCGCGACCAGCGCCAGGCGGTTTGCCAATTGCCATTGTTGGCACCGGCCAAGGCAGGGCTGATGATGAGTACGCGGGGGTATTTCATGAGGCCACCGTGCGAAAGCCGGCGAACACGTCGGTGCGATGCGGCTGGAAGAAATTGCGGTAGCGCGGGTTGTGCATGCGGGTGTGGCTTGCAAAGGCACCACCGCGCAATTCACGGTGGCTGCCAAACCAGGGCTGTGAGTATTCACGGTACGGGCCGGGCTCGAACCCGGGGTAGGGTGCAAAGGCATCCGACGTCCACTCCCACACGCTGTGGCCCCATTGAAACGCGGCTTGCGTTTGGGCCGCATATTCCCATTCACCGGCTGTGGGCAGGCGCCGCCCCGCCCACAGGCAGTAGGCCTCGGCTTCAAAGGCGTTCAGGTGCATGGCCGCGGCGCCAGGGTCTAGCGCTACCCATTGGTCAAACCAGCGCATTTGCCAATCGCCATCGGGGCCGCGTCGCCAATGCTGCGGGTGCGCGCAAACCGACTGCGCCCGCCACACCCCCGCGTCTGACGGCCAGTACTGCGCTGCGTCATAGCCCCCCGCTTCAACAAAGCGGGCAAAGTCGCCCGCCGAGAGTGGCGCGCTGTCGATCTCAAAATTGCGCAGGCTTAGGAGCAATGCGGGACGTTCGTTGTCGAAGGCAAAGCCAGGGTCCATGTGGCTGTAGCCAATGCAGGTGTCCGCTCCACCCACGGCCAGCGGCACGCTGGCGGGCACCAGGGGCACGGCTACTCCGTCTGGCGCCGGGTAGCCCAGCGCAGCGCGCATCCAGCAAAAGGCTTCGCCGTGCATGTCTTCATGGAACAGCGCAAGGCGGTGAAAATACAGCCGGTCTTGCGAATTTTGCGAGTCAGCGGCGCGCTGGTCTGCGCCTGGCGGCAACGCTGCGATACAGGCATTTATCTGACCCGACAGCATGCGGGCCAACTCGGCACGAGAGGGCATGGCTTGAACCCAGCGCTGTGCATGCGCCAGTCGGGCCGAATCAAACAATGCATCCGGCCCGGCAAAGCGTGGCGGATGCAAGGCCTGGGCGTACCCTTGCGAATCGCGGTGATGCGGGCCCCGCAAAAGCCAGAATTCAGCAAACCAGGCGATGTGGGCAAGCTCCCATGCAATGGGGTTGATGCCGATTTGTTTTGGTGGGCTCCATTGCGCCGGGGTCAGATCATTCACCAGCGAAAGCGTTCGCGCGCGGCTGTCACGCAGAGCTGCTGCCAGTTCGGCACCTGAGAGTTGACGAGAATCAGCCACGCTGGCGCGTCCGGTGGTGTCCATTGCCAATCAATACCATTGCTTTGTTCCGGTGGAGGGTACTACTGATATTCACATTTTCGTCACTGTGCGCGTTTGTCGCTCCATGTGCACTATTCTCACAAGTGCATCCGGCACAGAATTCAGCACGCGGGGCACTGGCCTGTTTTCAAGCCTTTTGGGTATCTGGTTTCAGCGTCATTTGTCAGGAGAATTGGTCTATGTCTGCAACCCCTCTTGTCGAGAATCTTCACCCGGTCGAGCATGCCAGCACACATGGCAAGCCAAAGAAAATCCCGGACCTTGCACTCAAGCAGGTTGGGTTTATCCCCAACATGTACGCCAACATGGCCAATGCGCCTGCGGTACTGAGCACCTGTTTACACGGTTATGGGTTGTTCCGCAGCGAATCCAAGACCATCCAGAAGAAGAACCTGCTTGTCTTTATCACCCCCACACTCATCGACCCGGCGGGCAACCGGGTCCATTCAGAGGAAGATTTGCCGTTTACCCGGGCGGCGGTCCCGCCGCAGCCGCCGCGATAGACGATGACGCCTCCAAGGTTATGCCAGGCGGGTTGCCAAGCTAACTGCCGGCCATTTTTGGGCTGGCCTTGAGGGCGCGGAAACCCCGACTTGAATAAGCGTCCCTGATTGAAAATGGCCCTTCTTGAGGGCTCTATGGGTATAGGATGGTACCAGGGAGGTACCAGACCAACACCAGACCACCCTGAGAAGGGGGTAACCGGGGTGTTTGTATTCGCTCGGCTTATGAACCGGCCCGGCTCAACTGACTGGCCCGGCCTTACGGCAACTCAGTCGGAATACGCCTCCATACCGACGCAAGAGCAGACCAGGTTGCGGTCGCCAAACACGTTGTCGATGCGGCCCACGGCGGGCCAGAACTTGTGGTCGTGGAGCCATTTGGCCGGAAAGCAGGCTTGCTCGCGGGAGTAAGGATGAGCCCAGGGCTCCGCTGCGAGCATATCGGCCGTGTGCGGCGAGTTCTTCAACACATTGTTCCGCTTGTCGGCTTTCCCGGCTTCAATGGCGCTCATCTCTGCGTGGATGCTGATCATCGCCTCGCAGAAACGGTCGAGCTCTTCCTTCGATTCACTCTCTGTAGGCTCGACCATCATAGTGCCAGCGACAGGCCAGGAGATGGTCGGCGCGTGGAAGCCGTAGTCCATGAGGCGCTTGGCCACGTCTTCGACGGTGACTTCTTTGAAGCGGCGCAGGTCAAGGATACACTCGTGAGCGACGAGTTCGCCGTGGCCGCGGT
>JADGRK010000088.1 GCA_017880985.1 Rhodoferax sp.
TCCGGCTTTTCGTAATCTTTGCCCAAGCGGTGCATCAAGTCATAGCCGGCTGAAATCCGCTGGGCAAAAGGGTTCTTGCCAAAGAGCGACAGTGGGTTGCCATAGACCTTGGCGGCCGAATGAGCCAGATCAGAAAAGGGCTCCATCAGGGAGCGTTGCGTTTCGTAAATTTTGTAAAGCACGGTGAATTTGAACCTCTAAATATGTTGCAGTGCAATATAACAGTTCTTGCGGGCTCTGCGTAGGGAAGCCATTAGCAATGTCACTTGCCGCTTGTCAGGTTTTTGCATGGCAGAGACTGACAATGCTTCGAATACTTGCAGATGACGTTTCTGGTTGCAGATGTTGGCAAGTTACCATATTTCGCCGACGATTGCTTTGGATCTATTGTTGCGGTTCTTTTTTGAAAGCCTTTATGACCGAGATTGCCAATCCTGACGCCTTTGATTTACTCAAATCCCTGAAGTTGTCTGTCAAAATGCCGGCCATTTTTCTGGGCCATGGCAGTCCCATGAATGCGATTGAAGACAACGAATATCGCCGTAGCTGGCAGGCCTTGGGTGCCGAATTTGGCATGAAGTGGCCCAAGCCGCAGCTCATTTTGTGCATTTCTGCGCACTGGTTGACCGAGGGCTGGTGGCTGACAGCCATGGCCCGGCCCAAAACGATTCACGATTTTGGTGGTTTTCCGAAAGCGCTTTTCGATCAGCAATACCCGGCGCCGGGTTGGCCCGAGGCGGCACAGGAAATCAGTCAATGCGTGCACCAGCCGGGCAGCACCCAGCCTTTGTTACTCGATTTTCAGGAATGGGGCCTTGACCATGGCGCCTGGTCTGTGCTCAAGCCGATGTTCCCCCAAGCCGACATTGCGGTGATGCAACTCAGCATGGATTACAGCCGACCAGCGGCAGAACACTACGCGCTGGGCCAGCAACTCAAGGGCTTGCGCGAGCGCGGCGTGCTGATTGTGGGTAGCGGCAACATCGTGCATAACCTGCGCACCCTGCAGATGAGCGCGGCATCGGATCAGGCGTTTGACTGGGCGCTTGAATTCGACCACACCATTGCCGACCATTTGCAGCATGGCCGCCTCGACGCCCTGAAGGATTTTCAGAAACTCGGCAGCATAGCGCAACAGTCGCACCCCACCCATGAGCATTTTTTACCCCTGCTGTATGTCGCTGGGGCGGTCGGAGCCGGTGAGACACCGCGATTTTTCAACACCAGCTTTCAGGCCGCGTCGATCTCGATGCGCTCAGCCGTTTGGGCTTGATGATTTCGTCGCACCCGCTTTGAGGATGCCGCGCACCGCGTTGCGACTGTGGGCGCCAAAGTTGCCCAGCAATTCGGCAATGGCGTTGTCGAATTTGGTCCGCTGGACCGCGTTGGCCTGTTGGTCCGGGCCTTGCCTGTCGAGTTGAGCCACCAGATCGATGCCCGACTCTTTCACGCCGAAATCAAAGGCGGGGTCTGAAACATACGCAGGCGGCAGGGTGTCCACCAGGATGTCAGTCAATTGGTTGCCAAGGGCGTACGACTGGTGGCTGACGACGTCGCGCGCATACAAGTCAGACCAGGCTGGGTAACTGGCGTCCTCGTCGCTGTTGCGCAGCACTTTCTCGATCGCGGTTTCATGTTTTGCCTGCGCGGCGTTAAAGATCAGTTGATTCTGGTACTTTTCGAGCGCGAGATGGCGGTTCGACAACAACACAATCATTTCGTTTTTCATGCGTGGCAGCCCCGCCATCGCCATCAAGTTGATGCCGATCAGCTTGGCAGACGAGTTGCCGGGCGACAGGCTGGCGTGATACGGTTGCGTCAAGTCCTCGACGTAGTGCAGGGCCAGGCCGGTGAAGCGCCAACCCCAATAGGCATGACCGGTTCGGAAAGCCAGGGCGGCCAGGCTGCTGTACTGGTGGATGCGAAGCAGGGGAAAGGTTTTCTCGAGGAAGGGGGCCGCCAGGTAAAGGATACGGTCCTCCTGATAGAAGCCCATGTGAAAAGGCGCCTGGGTCGAGAAATACAGCGCGGGGTTGCCAAACGGCAAGGCACCGAAGCCATAAATCTTGCCCCACTCCGACGGGCTGTCTTCCCACAGATTGATGTCCAGGCCATAGTCTGGTTCGTCGGTGGCCGAGGCCAGCACCGCGAGTGGCGAGACGCTCTCTGCGGCCCTGATGGCGGTAAAACGGTAGGTCGAGTTGGGCTGCTCTGGCAGCGTATTCACTGCCGAGTGGGCCAGCAACTGTGCCGCTGCAGGCGCTGGCCCCCAGGGATCGGGCTGTAGGTAGAGTGCAAACCTGCTATTGGGGGCAACCCGCAGTGCCATCAAAAATGCCAGTCGCCGCACAGCGTCGGTTTGTGCAGCGTTGGCCTTGAAGGCCAGGGTTGCCGGACGTGGTGGATAAACTTCCAGGTGGCTCTTGGCCCACACTTCCTGGCTCGCCAGCAAGGTTTCAATGGCCTTCTCCTGCGCCTTCAAAAAGGCTTCCAGTGGCTCCACTCCGACCGGCGCGGCGTTGGCCACTTCCGGCATTTTTTCAAACGCGCGGTAGGCGGCGAAGCTGTGATTGCTCCAGGCGAGAACGTTGCCTACAGTCAATCCAAGCACGCTGGCCACGGTGAGAGCGAATCGTTTCATCTGGGAGTTTCCTGAAAATTCTGCATTCATCATAGCGAACAGGTGATGGCGGATTGAATCACCAGCCCAGCATGTGCCGAGTGAGGTGTCGAATGCAGGGTAGGTCGGGTTCGTTGAGCAGGGTTACCGCTTTGGTACCGAGCCTTCCATCGCGCCCTCAACCGCCACGGTGACAACGAAGCTTCTTTCCAGGTACAGCCACATCAGCATGGTCACCAAGGTCGGCAACAGCAAAAACCCTATTTGATTACCCAAGCCAATCAGGTTGACATCCCAATCGGTAAAGTAAGTGATGGAGCGCGTGTTGGGCCCCGACTGCACCGCCACTTGAAGCAGCCAGGCAAAACACACGCCCCACGCCTGAAATGGCAACAAGCCCACTGCGCACACCGGAAACTTCCACCACAGACCCTTGGCTCGCACGGCCAGAAACAGCGCCAACAGCAAAGGCAGGCCGTAGCAGTAAGTCAACACGCTGACCTCGAACGTTAGCTCGGCAATTTGTCCAGACACAGAGGGCACGGTCAACCTGGTCAGCAGCGTCTGGCTAATGCCGCTCAGCTCGCTGCCGGATACCCAACCGGGAAAGATGTAGCGCATGAGATTTTCCGCGAGCCAGGCCACCGGCATCACCACATAGTCACGCGCCCAGTACCACAGCGCCAGCGCGGGCACCAGCCAGAGCAAGGCGCGCACAAAAAAACCGCCAATCACGCTACGCGGCTTGCGCACCAGCCACCTCAATGCGTGCCTCATGACGCGCTACCTGCCTCACCCACAGCAACCACACCACAAGTACATCGAGCATGATCAAGGCCTGCCAGAGGTACAAGTGGGCAAACCTGAACACCGCCTCACTTTGCCCGGCCAGATAAAACAGCACGATGATACGCACCACGTTAACCACCTGAATGGCGACAAAGCCCAGTCCGATACCCGTCATGCGCATTTGCCATGAAGCCGGGTAGGCAAGAACGGCTGCCGTCAAGATCAGACAAGCCTCAATGCCGTTACAGCCGGCCTCGATAGACACTCCCACGCCCGTGATCGAATGCTGCAACACCTTGCCGTGAGAAATGACGTCCCCGTCAAAAAAGACCAGTACTGCGGCACTGACTTTTGCGAGGAGGCCGGTCCATGGCAAGACGATGGCGTTTTGCACCGGATGCGTGAGCTCCACCGTAAACAGAGTGACCAGGATGACGACGAACAGAATGAAGAAGCGCACCATGAATGAATGCTTTGAAGTTGTAGCTATCTAAGTCACTGCGTAGCGCCGGTCATCGCCGGCGCTGTACACACAAACCAGTCGGGGCGTTTGCGCGCTCCCGGGGATTTGCCGCCGGATCGAAGCAGCTGCGCCGATTACCTTTCCTTTCGCCGCATCGCCGCATGGTCGAGGTCACCGCTGTAGGTGGCGATCCATTGTCTCTCTCTACGTAGTGGATGAATTGCCGCAACAAGCGGCACATTCAGGCAGCGAGTGTTTAGCATACACCCGGCGCGGGTGACTTGATCTACTTTCGGGAAAGATATTCAATGGCCGCTCTTCGTTATGCATAGCATCCAGTTGGCTTCACCAAGTCATCGCTTGGCGGTGAGTCAATCTCTCTGCGGATAGCCCGTGATCTCCTGAATATCCCGGTATAAGGGCTGCAGCCGCTGGTACATGCGGCAGTAGACGCGGCGATAGAGTTGCTCGTAGGTGTGGGCGTGTTCGGGCTCGGGCTCAAACACCTGGCCGATGCGGGTCATCTGCGAAATAGCGGTGGCAAAGTCGGGCTGCAGTTTCAGGCCGACGGCGGCCAGAATGGCAGCGCCCAGACCGCTGGTCTCATACAAATGCGGCCGCTCGCACGGCAGGTTGAAGACGTTGGCCGTGATCTGCATCGCGGCATCGCTTTGTGAGCCCCCGCCGGAGACCCGCACGCGCATGATGCGTTGCCCGCCACGCTTTTCGATGCGTTCCTTGCCTTCCCGCAGCGCATACGCGAGGCCTTCCAGAATGGCGCGGTACAGATGGGCGCGGGTGTGCACGTCGCCAAAGCCAATCACCGCGCCCTTGGCCTCCGGCCCCGGGACCTTGATGCCGGGGTTCCAGAATGGCTGCAGCATCAGGCCTTGCGCGCCGGGTGGCACTGTGTTGACCAAGGCATCGAACAGGCTCTCGGGTGTTACGCCGCGCTCCAGCGCCAGCTGTTGCTCATGCAGACCGAACTGGTCCTTGAACCAGCTCACCATCCAGAAGCCGCGTGTGATCTGGATCTCGGTGTTGTAGTGACCCGGCACCGCCGCCTGGTAGGGCGGAATGAAGCGCGTCGCCTCCAGGTAGCGTGCAGTAGTGGTGTTGATGGTGGCGGCGGTGCCGTAAGACAGGCAGGCGATGTCGGGGGTGAGGCAGCCCGCGCCGATGACTTCGCAAGCCTTGTCGGCGGCGCCGGCAATCACCGGCAGCCCCTGTGGAATGCCGGTATCCAGAGCGGCCTGGGCGCTGACGTGGCCAATCGGTGTGCCCGCGGGTACCAGCTCGGGCAGCATGGCGGCACTGATCGGCATGGCTTGCCATTTCCAGTCGTGTCGGGTGGCCCAGCAGCCCTTTTTATAGTCAAACGGGATGTAGCCCACCTGCGATGCCACCGAGTCGACAAAGCGGCCAGTAAAGCGATAGTTGATGTAGCCTGAAAGCAACAGGTACTTGTCGGTTCTGGCCCAAAGTTCAGGTTGGTGCTGCGCGATCCAGTTGGCCTCAGCCTCTTTTTGGAAGTGCTGCACGGTCTCAAGCATGCCGATGACCCGAAAGGCAGCATCCCACCACCAGGCCAGCTTCGGTATTTTGTCGGCGCGGCGCTGGTCCAGCCAGATCATGACCGGGCGCAAGGGCTGGCCGTGTCTATCCAGTGCGATGGTGCTGCCACGCTGGGTGGTGATGACCACACCCGCAATCGCACTCTTGGGCACCGTGGTGCTGGCCCAGAGCTGCTGGCAGGCCTGGCACAGCGTCTGCCAGAAGGCCTCGGGGTCGTTTTCTAGCCAGCCCGGCTCGGGCGACTGGTAGCTGTCGATCATGACCTGCGCCTTGTCAATCAGGTTGCCCTGCAAATCAAAGAGCAGGGCGCGCACGCTCTGGGTGCCGTTGTCGATCGCCAGCAGGTAAGTCTTGCTCATGGCTTAATCAGTTGAGGGCAGAACTGGCCTGCTGCGCAGGCTGCGGTCTGTCCCGCAGGTATCACAATTGTTTTGGGTAGGCTGTAGTGTGCGGCAATCAGCGTGCGGTAGCGCTCGATCTGTGCTTGCCATTGGGCATCGTCCCAGTGCAGATGCGGTTGGCACAGTGCACGGATGCGCGCCAGATGGTCCAGACCACCCCGCGGCAACAGGATGCCCAGTCGGGTGCGTCGCAGCAGCAGATCATCCAGATGCACTACGGCCTCGAACCGGGCCGCCACTGCCAGCTCCAGCCACAGGGTGTTGGTGCCGGGGATGGTTTGCAGCTCGGCATCAGTAGCATGGGCAGTTAGTTCCTGCGCACGATAGCCATAGCGCGCCGCCAGCCGATGGCGAACGGCTGCGCTCCAGCGCGGGTTCAGATCGCCCACCGGGGTGAACATGGCGGCGTCATCACGGGCAAAGGGCTTGCCCACGTGCGGTGCCGCCAGTGCCAGCGCGTCCTGTGCCATCAGCCGAAAGGTGGTGAGTTTGCCTCCGGTCAGTGTGATCAAGCCCGATTCATCCAGCACCACATGGTCCCGCGCTGCTTTGGACGCGGTGCCGGCGCCATCATCCACCACCGGGCGCACACCGGCGTAGCAGGCGCTGACATCGGCGGCGCGCAGTGCTGCAGCGGGGAACTGGTCGTTCACCGCCTCGATCAGGTAGTCCACTTCCGCCTGGGTGATGTGGGCCTCGATGTCCAGGTCCACGTCGTGATCGAGATCGGTGGTGCCGATCAGCGTGGCGCCCTCCCACGGGTAGAGGAACACCGGTCTGCCATCCCGTGGATGCATCAGGCTGACCGATTGCGCCACCGGCAGGCGCCAGAACGGCACCAGCAGATGGCTGCCGCGCAGGGGGCGCAGCACGGGCTTGCCGCCGACAGCACCGCGCAGCCGGTCGGCCCAGGCGCCAGTGGCGTTGACCACCGCTTTGGCGCGCACCTGAAACTGCCGGCTGCTGAGCATGTCTTGCAGCTCGATAGCGCACACGCGCCCCGCATCAAGTTGCAGCCCTTGTGCTGCCATGTAGTTCAGCGTCACTGCGCCATCCCGCTGCGCCTCAGAGAGCACGCGCCAGACCAGTCGCGCATCGTCAGTCTTGGCGTCCCGAAACACCAGCGCACCGCGCAGCTGCGCTGGCGCCAGCCCGGGTGCGAGCATTTGCACGCTGGCCAGATCAGCCCAATGCTGGCTGCGCTGCCCGGCCATCAGGTCGTACACCCTCAAGCCCAGTTGAAACAGCCAGCGGCCCGGCTTGCGTCCAGCGCAGTCGGCAGATAAAAAGCTCTGCGGCTCGATCAACTCGGGCGCTTCACGCATCAGGCGCTCGCGCTCACGCACCGAGTGCAGGGTGGTTTTGAGGTCGCCTTCCTTGAGGTAGCGCAGCCCGCCATGCACCAGCTTGGAAGAGCGGCTCGATGTGCCCCAGGAAAAGTCACGCTGCTCGATCAGCAACACGGTCCAGCCGCGGCGCGCCGCCTGCTGGGCCACGCCGGCGCCGCTGATGCCGCCGCCAATCACCATCAGATCCCAGACCCGCATGTCAAGCTGCGCCAGCGCCTGGGCACGCCCGGCGTTTTGGTTTAACTCGCCCATGGTCCACCGTCTTGCAGCAGTTTGCCGGGGTTCATGATTTTTTTCGGGTCGAAGTGGCGGCACAGTTGAGCCAGCGTCGCCATGCCTAGCGCACCTTTCTCGTCCACCAGATGCGCCGCGTGGTCGCGCCCGACCCCATGCTGGTGGCTGACCGTGCCGCCGTGTGCGGCGATGGTCGCAGCCACTGCGGCTTTCAAGCGCTGCCAACGCTCGAAGTTAGGTGCAAAGCCGCCCGCTACGGTGGCCCAGACAAATTGCGAATAGATCGCGCTGCCCTGCGGGTACAGGTGCGACAAATGGCTAAAAGCATGCACCCGCTCGCCATACGGCGCAAACACATCGGACGCGGCTTGCTCCATGGCCAGCATCAGGGGCTTGACCTGCGGCCAATCGACTGCCGACTCGATGGTATCGACTGAGTAGCCCAACTCCCACAACGTGTTGCGCAGGTACGGGCCTTTGAAGCGGTTGGCGGCCCATTTGCTGCCCATGGCTTGCCCGATGTAGACGCCGCCGTGGCGCGCCAGCAGGCGGCGCGCCTCAACCAGGGCGTGGCGTGCGCTGCGCTGGTCGGCCGTTACGCCCAGCATCAGCATGCACTTGGCCTCGCCACAGCCGCGCCACGATAAATAGCGTTCCAGCCAGCCGATCAGGCGCGCGTGGCCGGCCAGCGTGAGGTTGGTTTCGGTCTCGATGCCGTTGGACAGACGCAGCATGCTCAGGGGCAGTTTGCGCTGCACCAGCTCGCGCACCGCAGTCTCGGCGCTGTCCCAGTCGGGCAAGAACAGGGCGTGAAAGCTTTCGTGTTCGGGCAGCGGCGAGACCCGCAGCGTGGCCTCGGTCAGAATGCCAAAGCGGCCTTCCGAGCCCAGCACCAGTTCACGCAAATCCGGCCCGGCGGCCGAGGCGGGCAACGTCCGGATTATCAGGGTGCCCACCGGTGACTCCAGCCGTCCACCGGCAAACAGCTGCTCATCGACGCTG
>JADGRK010000089.1 GCA_017880985.1 Rhodoferax sp.
GTCGAGGCGATTGAGTGTCAGGTAATGGGCACAGATCGCCTGCGTCAGGTTGCTGGTGTGGGCGTCGCTGAACTGTTTGCACATGGTGGCGTTAGCCAGCAGTGCGGGCGGCCCGATCAGCCAGCCCACGCGCAGACCCGGCGACAGGATTTTGCTGAAAGATCCGCAGTGCGCCAGCCAGTCACGGCTGCCGGTCACCTGGTCACTCAGGGCCAACAGGCTGGGCGGTGGCGGCTGGTCAAAATACAACTCACCGTACGGATCGTCTTCCACCACCAGCGTCCGGGTGCGGGCGGCAAGCTCCAGAATGCGCTTGCGTCGCGCCAGGCTGAGCGTGGCGCCGCTTGGGTTGCCAAAGGTGGGAATCAGATAAACCAGTCTGGGCTGGTGTTCTTCGATGAGTTCTTCGAGGCGATCCACATCGACACCGTCGGCATCAATCGGCGCACCGATGATGTTCGCACCATAGAGGCGAAAGCACTGGATTGTGGCCAGGAAGGTGGGCGCCTCCACAATCACCTTGTCGCCGGGCGAGATCATGGTCTTGCCAATCAAATCCAGCGCCTGCTGGCTGCCGGTGGTGACGATCAGGCCTTCGGGCTTGGCGCTGGCGCCTTTGTTCGCCATAAAGGTGCTGATGCCTTCACGCAGCGGCTGATAGCCTTCGGTGGCGCCGTATTGCAGCACCGGGCCGGCGTTGTGGGCCAGAACGGCGTTGGCGGACTGCTGGATGCCCAGCGCATCAAACAGCGCCGGGTCTGGAAAACCACCGGCAAAGCTGATGATGCCGGGCTTGCCCAGTAGCTTGAAAAGTTCACGGATGGCGGAGGTTTCAACGTTTTTCAGGCGGTCAGCAAATTGCATGGAAG
The DNA here is from genome assembly GCA_017880985.1 of Rhodoferax sp. Classification (GTDB taxonomy): domain Bacteria; phylum Pseudomonadota; class Gammaproteobacteria; order Burkholderiales; family Burkholderiaceae_C; genus Rhodoferax. The sequence continues at coordinate 870 of JADGRK010000089.1, forward strand.
TCCTTCATTTTCTTGCCCCATCCCACGAATAGGGTTAAATTGCGATGGGTCTCCGATTATTAATCAGCCATTGCCGACATGACACCCGCCGCTATCGAAGGTTTTTTTGCCACCCTCAAGGCGGCCAACCCGATGCCAGTGACCGAGCTGGAGTACAGCTCGGAGTTTGAATTGCTGACGGCCGTGTTGCTGTCGGCCCAGGCCACTGATGTGAGTGTGAACAAGGCCACACGCCGCCTCTTCCCGGTGGCCAACACGCCGCAAAAAATGCTGGCTCTGGGGCAGGAGGGCCTGGAGGGCTGCATCAAGACCATTGGCCTGTTTCGCTCCAAGGCCAGACATCTGATGCAAACCTGCCAGATCCTGGTGGCGCAACATGGCGGTGTGGTGCCGCGCACGCGTGAAGCGCTGGAAACCCTGCCCGGCGTGGGCCGCAAAACGGCCAACGTAGTGCTGAACGTGGCCTTTGGCGAGCCCACCATGGCGGTGGACACGCATCTCTTTCGCGTCGCCAATCGCACCGGCCTGGCGCCGGGTAAAACGCCGTACGAAGTCGAGATGAAACTGCTCAAACGCATTCCGCCGGCGTATCTGATCAACGCGCACCACTGGCTGGTTCTGCACGGACGCTATGTCTGCCTGGCACGCAAACCTTTGTGCTGGCAATGCGGCGTCAGCCAGTTCTGCGACTTCAAAACCAAAACGCCGCCACCACGCTGAACCCCCGAGATACCCATGAACCTGATTGACCTCCGCACGGTCCTGCTGCTGGCTGGCGTCATGAGCGGCTTGATGTCGCTGGCGTTGTATTCGCTCAAACGCAATTACCCAGCCTCCATCAAGGGCCTGGGTGAATGGTCTGCCGCGCTGCTGCTTCTTTTTGTCTCTGGTCTGCTGTTTTCGGGACGCGGCAAGCTGCCTGACTACGCCTCCATCACTTTTTCCAATTTTTTGCTCTGGTCGGGGGTTTATCTGACCTATGTTGGCAGCCAGCGCTTCTTTGGCGTCAGGCCTCGCCTGGCGCCGTGGATGACCTTAATCACGGGGATGTTGCTGGTATCGGTATGGTTCACCTTCGTCGAACCGAGTTACCGGGCGCGCCTGGTTGTGTCCAACCTGCTGATGGCATCCCTGTTTGGGGTGCACGCCTGACTGATCTTCAAGCGGGGTTCAACCTCGTTTGCCAGAATACTGACCGTAGGCGTGTTGTTCGGCTGCACCGTCATCCAGCTCCTGCGCCGGGTCACATCCTTCCACTTGCCCGCTGGTGCCGACTTCCTCGATGCGGCACCCTACCAGTTGATCTACCTGACCAGCTACACATTTTTCATTCTGCTGCTCTCCATCAGCATGGTGCTGATGGCCAGCGACCGCTTGCGCACCGAGCTGGAACACCTGGCCACGCACGATTCACTCACCAATGCCCTGACACGCCGGCACATGGACGAAACCTGCGCGGAGGAACTGGAGCGCTGCCGCCGGCATGGCCACAGCATGGCCCTGCTGATGATGGATCTGGACCATTTCAAGCAGGTGAACGACACCTATGGCCATCAGGCGGGCGACCAGGTGTTGATCAACCTGGTGGCCAAGGTCAACGCCGTGTTACGGCAACCCGACCACTTGGGGCGCTATGGCGGTGAAGAGTTTGTGGCGCTTTTACCGGAAACCTCGCTGGAAGAAGCCGTCTCGGTAGCCGAGCGGATACGCGCCGTCTGCGCCCTGCCCGAGCTGGGGCCTTCCTGCACCGTGAGCATCGGCGTCACCACCAGGCAGCAAGACAGTGACACCGTGGATACCCCTGATCGCGCGTGCCGACGCCGCCCTGTACCGCGCCAAGGCCAACGGACGCAACCGGATAGAAACTGCCTGATCAGGTCGCAGCCCCCGCAGCACCTGCGCAAGCCGCCCACATTTTCGTAGCGGAGAAGAAATCATCGGCTTCGCCGGACGCACCAGTCACGGCTTCACAGGCCCATGCTAACCCTGGGCAACGCCACCCACTGTTCTCGCAGCGCGTGAATGCTGATGCGGTGCTCAAACACGGCTTCCAGCGCCCGGTGCGTGCTGGCATCGCCACAGGCGCCCTGATGCGTGATGCGACCCTGCGCCATGATGACCATGTCATCGGCGTGCAGCGCCATCGAAATTTCATGCAGCACACTGACCACGGTTTTACCTTCGGCAATCAAGCCGCGTGCCATCTGCAGCCAATCGGCCTGGTGCGGCGGGTCCAGGTTGGCCAGTGGCTCATCCATCAACAGCACCTGCGCCTGCACGGCAAGAGCGCGCGCCAGCAGGACGCGCTGGCGCTCGCCGCCCGAGAGTTGACCCAGCGTGCGACCACGCCAGTCCCAGGCCTGGGTGGCCCGCAAGGCTTGCTCGACGGCGACGTGATCAGCCTGGCTGGGTGCTGCCAGCCAGGCCTGATGCGGCAGGCGCCCCAGCATGGCGACATCCCACACCGTTAAATCGTCGCCGGCAGTTTCGTTTTGCCCCAACCACGCGAGCTGCTGCGCCCGCACTCTGGCGGGCAAGGTGGCGAGCGACTGACCCAGCAGGGTGATGCTGCCGGTGTGTGGCAACAAATTGGCCAAAACCTTTAGCAGGGTCGATTTGCCTGCCCCGTTGGGTCCCACAATGCTGGTCCAACGTCCAGCGGGCAAGGCCAGATCAAGATCCTTCAATACTTGAACATTTCCGAGGCTGGCGCTTATACAGATTGCGTCAACAGCTATTAAATTTATAGCTTTCTTCATAGTCCGGTGCCCGAAGTCGAGCGCATGCTGCGCTGCATCAGCCACAGCAGATAACCGCCACCGAGCACCGCCGTGAGTACACCCACCGGCAACTCCTGCGGGGCCATGAGCGCCCTGGCCAGCACGTCGGCGGCCATCAGCAGCACGCCGCCCATCAGGCTGGCGAGAAAAATCAATCGCCGATGCGTGGTTTTGGCGACCGAGCGCACCAGGTGCGGTGCGGCCAGACCGACAAAGGCAATCAAGCCGGTTTGCGCCACCGCCGCACCGGTGGCCAACGCCAGCACCGCCACCAGCGCGGCGCGCATCTGAGGCAGGGGCAAGCCCAGGCTGGCGGCCGTGGCCTCACCCAGGGAGAGACCGTCGAGCACTGGGCTCAGGATCCAGGCCACCGTCGTGCAACCCAGCCAGACGCCGACCATCAAGACCCAGGCACTCCAGCCGACAAAGCCGGTGCTGCCCAGCATGAAGGCCTGCATGGATTGCATCACGTCCGGGTTCATCAGCATGACCAGCGAGGTCATGGCTCCCAGCACCACGCCCACAATGACACCAGCCAATAACAAGCGCAACGTATGCTGCACGCCCTGGGCCAGCAACAGTGTGAGCAGCACAGCGCCCACCGCACCGGCAAACGCCGCACCGGTAAGTCCCAGGCGCACCAGCCAGGCGGTGGCAAACGGCGATACGCCAAATACCACCAACATCAGTGCCACGCCCAGCGACGCGCCAGACGCACTGCCCAATAAATACGGGTCCGCCAGCGGGTTGCGAAACAAGCCCTGCGCCAGCGCCCCGGCCAGCCCCAGTAAGGCCCCAGCGGCCCAGGCCCCGAGCGTGCGCGGCAGGCGAATGTCCCACACAATTTGCATTGCCACCGGGTCGCTCCCGGCTTCAAACACGCTCTCAAATCCGGTGCTGCCGACACTGGCACCCAGCAGCAGCAAAGCACCACCAGCGGCCAGCAAGCCGAGTACCAGCCAATCGGCGGCGCGACGCTGGTGGCCGATGTCGGTCATGTGGCTTGGTCCAGCAGGCACTGCGCCATGATGCGGGCACCCTCAGCCATACGCGGCCCCGGGCGCACCAGCACGTCAGACTGGGCCTTGGTAAATACGCACACCCGCTTGAACTGGATGGCCCGCATGGCGGCCCAGCCGGGACGAGCGGCCAGCCCGACATCACCGAAGGCGCTCACCATGATCACGTCCGGGTTGGCGCGCACCACATACTCCGGGTTGATCATCGGAAACGGCCCCAGGCTGGCGGGCACGATGTTTTTGGCACCCAGACGGGTGAGGGTCTCTCCAATGAAAGAGCGCTCGCCAGCGGCGTAAGGCCCACTGTTGACCTCAAAGTACACACGCATTTCTTTCACGTTGGCAGGCAGCGATTGCGCGGCGGCGGTGACGGCTGCGTCGATCACGCGCCAGACCCGCCCAGCGTCTGGCACGCCCAGCACCAAGCCGAGGGTCTCAATCACCCGGCGCACATCAGCGTGACTCCTGGGCTCCAGTGCCACCACTTTGATACCCAGCGACTGCAGGCGTTCCCCGACACGTGACGAGGTGGCCATCAGCACCAGGTCGGGCCTCAAGGCCACAATGGCTTCAACATTGGGGTCCAACCCGCCGCCGACCTGAGGCAGCTTCTTGATGCTCTGGGGAAAATCGGAATTACGATCAACCCCCACCAAGCGAGCGCACTGGCCTAATGCGCACACGGTTTCGGTGAGGGATGGCAGCAAGCTCACGATTCGCTGCGGTGGCTGGTTGAAACTGACCGTCAGACCCCGGTCATCGGTCACCTGAAGAGCCCGCGCGGTCACTGCCCCCATTAGTGCAAGGACAGTAGCCAGGACCCCCATCCACCGAGCGGCCATTGCGAACGCAACGCGGCAATCAACTGGGCGCCACATGCGCGCTCCAATCCATCACGATGCGATGCAAAGCGGTCACACCATCGGTCAGCGCGGCCGGACCGGGCTGCAAGATGTCAGCCGACTTGACCTCAAACACCTGCCCGGTCTCGACCGCACTCACCGCGCCCCAGCCTGGGCGCGTCACCACGTTTTCAGGCCGAAACTTCTTGCCGCACCACGAGCCAATGATGATGTCGGGGTTGCGCCGTATGATCTCCGAGCCGTCAGCAATGATGCGATCTTTGCCCAGCGACTGGCCTGCCAGTTCGGGAAAGCAGTCGTCACCACCGGCGATGCCAATCAATTCCGACACCCATTTGATAGCACTGATGTGCGGCGTGTCCCACTCTTCAAAGTACACCTTGGGCCGACGCGGCAAAGCAGCAGCCGCCTCGGCAATGGCCGTCAATTGCCGCTGCATAGCCGCGTTCAATGCCAAACCCTGTTCGGCCTGCCCGACCATCGCTGCCACCTGGTACAGCATGGCAAAAATCTCGGCCACGCTGCGTTGGTTGAAGATGGTGACCTGCACGCCGTGGCGAATCAGCGCCGCTGCAATGTCGGCCTGCAGGTCGGAAAAGCCGAAGACACAATCTGGCTCCAGCGCCAGGATCTTGTCCACCTTGGCACTGGTAAAAGCACTGACGCGGGGCTTCTCATCACGCGCCCGGCGCGGCCGCACGGTATAGCCCGAGATGCCGACGATGCGCCATTCCTCACCCAGCAAATACAACCACTCAGTGGTTTCTTCGGTCAGGCAGACAATACGCTGCGGGCCCAGGGATTGGGTGCTGGTCAGGTTCATCGCTTTGTTTTCTGGATCAATCCAAGCTGTCAGCTCAAAGCTTCGGAGTCCAGGTTAGACCCAGGTACAAGCTGCGTGGCTGCTGGTTGTAACCATAAACCGTCTGATAGCTTTGATCGGTCGCATTGTCCAGTCGCGCCTTGAGCATCACAGCCGGCGACAGCTGGTACGACACTGACAGATCCAGCACCGAATACGCGGGCAGTGTCGTGCTGATGGTGCTGAAGGTCAACGGATCACTGTAGGCATCGGGCCGCTCGCTGCTGTATTGCAGGTCGGCACCGAAACGCCAGGGACCAAGCGGGTGCGATAGTCCCAGGGACAGCAGGTTGGCGGCGCGACGGGCCAGCCTGTGGCTGGTGATTTCATCGACCGGGTCTTGCACTGTCAGGCTGGCATGCACATCGGTTGCGCCGACGCTGCCCCTGTAGGACAACTCCAGCCCGGAATTTCGGGTGCGGCCAATATTGGCAAAGGCAGAAGTGATGAAATCGTAGTTGAGTTGATCCCGGATGTGCGTATCAAAATACGTGGCCCGGACCAGCTGACGGCCCTGCTCGTATTGCAGGCCCAGCTCGTGGCTGCGGGCACGCTCCGGCTGCAGCAAAGGATTGCCATAACCGGGCGCAAACAGATAGCCCAGCGGTGGCGCATTGAAGGCGCTCGACGTACTGGCAATCAGTTTGACTTGATCCGTCACCGGATAACCATAGCCCAGGAATCCGGTAGATTGACCCAGATCACCCACCTTGTCATGCCGCAGATTAAGCTGCAGCCCACCTTTGCCAAGCTTGCCTTCAACGCCCGCGAACACGGCGCTGGTATTGCGCTCCCGGTTATAGGGTGTGGCAAAAGCGGAGTCACTGCTGGTGTCCACATGCTGGCGCTGTTGCTCCAACCCGGCGCTGGCCACCCAGTCACGGCCCAGGGCAATCGTGTTGACCCAATTCAACACCGTCGCCCGGGTCGTGAAACCATCGGTGGAGCCAAAAAAACCATTGTCCTGGCTCCGGCTCTTGTCGGACTGCTCACTGAGCGACAGGCGGCTGCGCCACTTGCCCCAGGTGTTGTCTGTGAACAGCGTGGCCTGGCTCAAGCGGGTGCTGGAGGTCTGGATGTCCGTGGGCGCACCAAAGGCATTGTCATAGGCAGTGTCACTGTCGGACTGCATGAGCCGTGCGCCGAAGCTATGGTCGCTGGACAAGCGATGCGTGAGCGACAGGTTGGCGCTGGTGTTGTTGTAGCCGTCAGCATCCGGGTTGGCGCCAGGCAACTGCGCGCTATTGATCGCGGAAAACCCGTCGGTCGTGATTCGTGCCACGCCAGCGTAAATCGAGTTGTCGCCCAGACTGGCACTCACGCTGCCTGAGAGTTTGCGGGACGCGCGCGGCCCGAGCTCCATTGACACGCTTGCCGAAGGTTCCGCGGTTCCGCGCCTGGTAAAAATCTGGATCACGCCACCAATCGCGCCCGAGCCATAAATGGCCGACACATTGCCGCGCACGATTTCAACCCGCTCAATGTTGTCGAGCATCAGGTGCTCCAGGCTGACCGCGCCCGAGGCGTCCTGTTTGTTTTGCGGCACGCCGTCGATCAATACCAGGGTCTGCAGCGACGGGGAACCGCGCATGAAGACGCTTGACACGGTCCCGATGCCGCCGTTTTGGGTACGCTGCAAACCGGCCTCACGCTGCAGCAGCGTGACCAGATCAACGGCTTGGGAGCGCTCGATGTCCTGGCGCGTGATCACACTGGTGTTGGGCAAGGTCGAGCTGAGCAATTGCTCATTGCGGCTGGCCGTCACAACCACCTCGTTGAGCACCGCTTCAGTCTGACTTTGCGCCAACGCCGGACAGACGGCGATCAACGGCAAAGAACAAACAAACAGTGTCAGCGCTGCACGACAAAATACCGGAGAAGAAATTTTCATAGGGATAAGAACCATCAACAAATGCCCTCACCGTCGTCCCCGACAGCGCCTGAGCGTCACGGTTTCACGCCAGGCGTGCAACCACCGTGTTGGCCGGTATCCGGGCTGGTGGATGCGACCTCCATCGCCTTCCCAAGCGCGTGTTC
>JADGRK010000090.1 GCA_017880985.1 Rhodoferax sp.
GGTGGTGGTCTTGCCGTGGGTGCCGGCGATGGCAATGCCCTGCTTGAGGCGCATCAGCTCGGCCAGCATCAGCGCGCGCGGCACCACCGGAATGCGCTTTTCGCGCGCCGCGAGCACCTCGGGGTTGTCGGCCTGCACCGCTGTGGATGTGACGACCGCATCAGCACCTGCGACCTGGCTGGCGGCATGCCCAACATAGGTTTGAATGCCCAGACTGGCGAGACGTTGAAGGGTGGCGCTGTCGGCCAGGTCCGAGCCCGAAATGGTGTAACCCAGGTTGAGCAGTATCTCGGCGATACCGGACATACCGACGCCGCCGACGCCGACGAAATGAATGTGACGCACAGCGTGTTTCATGCGCTGGCTCCTGAAAACCGAGTGGTCGCAGCTGCAAGTGCATAAAGTTGAAGCACTCTGGTTGGTACGACCGCCCCACGAGTTGCAACACGCGCCCAAGAGGCCAAACGCGAAGCACTTCTTTGCTTTGAATACGCGGCCAAATGGGGCTCCCCTCTTTCGCCCGGCGGGGCGAGCGAGGGGCGGAGGGGAGTGAGTGGGGGAAAACAAACAATAGGTTTCATTGAATCAACTCCTCACAAGCCGCCACAATCTGCGTCGCCGCGTCAAGTTTTTGAAGCTTCTTGGCCTCTAGCGCCCGTGCAACAAGCGCAGAACGCTCTGTTTTTTGTAGCATATCAGCAAGTCTCTGCGGACTCAGGTCCGGTTGGGGTATCAACCAGCCAGCGCCGCGGTCCACCAGAAAGCGGGCGTTGCTGGTCTGGTGATCGTCCACCGCAAACGGAAACGGCACGAACACGGCGGCCGCGCCCACCGCTGCGATTTCGGTGACGGTGCTGGCTCCGGCGCGGCATATCACCAGATCGGCGTCGGCCAAGGCCTGCGCCGTATCGTCGATAAAAGGTGTGAGTTGTGCCTGCACGCCGACTGCCGCATAGTTGGCGCGCAAGGCGTCGATCTGTTTGGCACCGCTTTGGTGAATCACCAGCGGACGTTGGCCGGGCGGAATCAACGCCAGCGCCTGGGGCACGATCTGGTTCAATGCCCGTGCTCCCAGGCTGCCGCCCAGCACCAACACCTGCAACGGCCCGCTGCGTCCGGCGAAACGGGTGGCGGGTTCGGGGACATTGAGGAACGCCGAGCGCAAGGGGTTGCCAACCCAGCGTCCATTTTTCAGTACGCCCGGAAACGCAGTGAATATGCGCTTGGCCAGATTCGATAATATTTTGTTGGCCAGACCAGCCACCGAATTTTGTTCGTGCAACAGCAGCGGTTTTCCCATCAGCACGCTCATCACCCCGGCCGGGAAGGTAATGTAGCCGCCAAACCCCAACACCACATCAGGCCGCAGGCGACGCAGCACTTGAATGCTTTGCCGGCAGGCGCGCAACAGGCGCAGCGGCAACTGGGCCAGCGTTGCGAACCCTTTGCCGCGCACACCCGAGAAGTCAAGTGCTTCAAACGCAAAGCCTTGCGGCGGCACCAACTGACTTTCCATGCTGGGCTGCGATAGCGTGCCCGAGCCACCCAGCCAGTGCACGCGCCAGCCGCGTTCGCGCAAGGCGTGCGCCACGGCCAGCCCCGGGAATATATGGCCGCCGGTGCCACCGGCCATGATCAAAGCCACCCCCATGCGTTCCTCGCTGCCGCTCATATTTGTCCCCCGTGCATCAGGGTGCGGTTCTCAAAATCAATGCGCAGCACCACCGCGATGGCGACCAGGTTGACCAGAATGGCTGAGCCGCCATAGCTCATCAGCGGCAAGGTCAGGCCTTTGGTGGGCAAAGCACCCAGGTTGACCCCCATGTTGATGAAGGCCTGGAAACCCATCCAGATGCCCACGCCCTGCGCCACCAGCCCGGCAAAGACGCGATCCAGCGCAATCGCCTGACGGCCAATGTGCATCATGCGCCGGATCAACCAGAAGAACATGCCAATCACACAGACCACACCAATCAGTCCAAACTCTTCGCCAATCACGGCCAGCAAAAAATCGGTGTGCGCTTCGGGCAACCAGTTGAGTTTTTCCACGCTGCCACCCAAGCCGACGCCAAAAATCTCGCCACGACCAATGGCGATCAGGGCATGCGTGAGCTGGTAGCCTTTGGCCAGCGCATTCTTCTCACTCCAGGGGTCGAGGTAGGCAAAAATGCGCTCACGCCGCCATTCACTCGACGCAATCATCAAGCCGAAGGCCACCACCAGCACGGTGGCGATCAAAAGGAACATGCGCGCATTGACACCACCCAAAAACAGAATGCCCATGGCAATCACGGCGATCACCATGAAGGCACCCATGTCAGGCTCGGCCAGCAGTAACAGACCGACCATTGCCACCGCCCCCCCCATCGGCAGCACGGCCTGAAAGAAGTGCTCTTTGACGTCCATTTTGCGCACCATGTAATCGGCCGCGTAAAGCAGCACGGTGAACTTGGCCAGCTCGGAGGGCTGAAAGCTCAAAGGACCCAATGAGATCCAGCGCCGCGCGCCATATACCACCTTGCCGACATACGGGATCAGGACCAGCGCCAGCAACACCAGCGAGGCCACAAACAGCCAGCGTGCCGACTTTTCCCAGGACGCCATCGGCACCTGGAAGGCCAGCAGCGCGGCCACAAAAGCGATCCCCAGCCACAGCACATGACGCGTCAGAAAATAGGTGTGGGTATATTTGGCAAAACGCGGGTTTTCCGGCATTGCGATCGAGGCCGAATAGACCATCACCAGACCCCAGATCAACAGTGCCAGCGTGACCCAGACCAGCGGCTGATCGAAGCCCATCACGCGGGTCGGAACACTGCCGGTGGCAGCGCGTCGGGTGGTGCCCAGGCGCACTGGCAGCACATCGCCAGTGGGCTTGGTCAGGGCAGCGAGCCATTTTGTCATTGCGAGTCGCCCTCCCATGACACCCCGGCGGCGCTGGCCAGGTCGCTCACAGCCGACCGGAACATGCGCGCGCGGTGCTCGTAGTTGTCAAACATGTCAAAGCTGGCGCAGGCCGGCGACATCAACACCGCATCCCCGGGCCGGGCCTGGGCACTGGCCAGCGCGACCGCCTGCGCCATCGAACTGGCGTCAAGCAGCGCCACACCGGTGGTTTGCAGCGCCGCGCGAATCAGCGGCGCATCGCGCCCGATCAACACTACCGCGCGGGCGTAGTGCGAGACCGGATCAGCCAGCGGCGAGAAGTCTTGCCCCTTGCCTTCGCCGCCCAGAATAACGATCACCTTGCGCTCTGAGCCAAGCCCCTTGAGCGCGGCCACAGTGGCGCCCACGTTGGTGCCCTTGCTGTCGTCAAAAAATTCCACTTCGTTAAAGATGCCGATCGACTGCATCCGGTGCGGCTCACCACGGTAGTCGCGCAGGCCGTAGAGCATGGGCCCCAGCGCGCAGCCCGCCGCAGAGGCCAGTGCCAGCGCGGCCAGCGCATTGACGGCATTGTGTCGACCGCGGATGCGCAAGGCATCGGCGGGCATCAGACGCTGGAGGTGCAGCTCTTGCTCATCGCCCTTGCGTTTCTTTAGCGTTTCATCAGCTTCGAGCGCACGCACCAGCCAGACCATGCCATTGACTTGCTCGAGGCCAAAGTCGCCTGGACGCTGTGGCATGTCGCCACCAAAAGTGATGTAGTCGCGTTCCCGCGGGCGTTGCGGCTTGCCGCGCACCGGCACTGGCCGTTGTGGCACGGCGGCACTCAACATATTCATCACGGTGGGGTCGTCACGGTTGAGCAACAGCAGGCCGTGCGCGCCAAAAATATTTGCCTTGGCAGCGATGTAGGCCGCCATCGAACCATGCCAGTCGAGGTGGTCTTGCGTGATATTGAGCACAGCCGCGGCGCTGGGCTCAAAGGCTTTTTCCCGGTCCAACTGAAAACTCGACAACTCAAGCACCCACACCTCTGGCAGCGTATCGGCGTCCAGATGCGCGCCCAAGGTGTCGAGCAAGGTCGGGCCGATGTTGCCCGCGACGGCCACGGTTTTGCCCGTACGCGCGACCAGTTCACCGGTTAGCGCAGTGACCGTGGTTTTGCCGTTGGTGCCGGTCACCGCCAGCACCCTGGGCGCGTAGTTGCGCTTCGCCTCCAAATTCTTGAGTGCTTGAGAAAATAAGCCTAATTCGCCTGTAATGCTTATGCCACGTGCGTGAGCAGCTATTGAAACAGCAGCGATTTGGAAAGGTGTCAGACCCGGGCTGGTGTACACATTGCGCACGTCACGCCCTTCGATCAGGTTCGCATCGAAAGCACCACTGACAAAACTGGCGGTTGGCACCTCGCGCTGCAAGGCGACCCACTGCGGCGGCGCAGCGCGCGTGTCGGCCACGGTCACGCGAGCGCCCCAGCGCGCACACCAGCGTGCCATGGCCAGACCCGAAGCCCCCAGGCCCAGTATCAAAACGTATTGGTCTTTAAGATCGTCCATCATGCCTCCGCCGGGCCGCCCCAAGGAGGCATAGCCCCGTTCGGGGGGCAGGGCAGCGGCGTAGCCGCAAACCCCGGGATGAGCGACAGCGAGGAACGCATGGGGGTCAACATCCTTATCTCAGTTTCAAAGTGGACAAGCCCACCAGGCACAGGAGCATGGTGATGATCCAAAAACGCACCACGACCTGCGTTTCTTTCCAGCCGCTTTTCTCAAAGTGGTGGTGCAGTGGCGCCATTTTCAAAATGCGCCGTCCCTGCCCGTATTTCCGTTTGCTGTACTTGAAGTAACTCACTTGCAGCATGACCGACAGCGCTTCCACGACAAAAATGCCGCCCATGATGGCCAGCACAATTTCCTGGCGCACGATCACGGCCACCGTGCCAAGAGCCGCACCCAGCGCCAGGGCGCCGACGTCGCCCATGAAGACCTGCGCCGGGTGGGTGTTGAACCACAGGAACGCCAAGCCCGCTCCGGCCATCGCCGAACAGAAGATCAACAGCTCGCCGGAGCCCGGAATGTGCGGGAAAAAGAGGTATCTGGAATACACCGCGCTGCCAGTGACATAGGCAAAAATGCCCAGACAGGAGCCCACCATGACCACCGGCATGATGGCCAGGCCGTCGAGTCCATCGGTCAGGTTGACCGCATTGCTCGACCCCACAATGACCAGGTAAGTCAGGATGACAAAGCCGAACACGCCCAGCGGGTAGCTGATTTCCTTGAAGAAAGGCAGCATCAGCCCGGCTTTGGGCGGCAGGTTCAGATCAAAACCCGACTGAACCCATTTGAAGAACAGCTCCAGTACGCGCAAGTTGGAACTCTCCGAAATACTGAACACCAGGTACAGCGCAGCGATCAAGCCAATCAGTGACTGCCACAGGTATTTTTCCCGCGAGCGCATGCCCTCGGGGTCATTGCGCACCACCTTGCGCCAGTCATCGACCCAGCCAATCGCGCCAAAACCCAGTGTCACGAGCAACACAATCCAGACAAAACGGTTGCTCAGGTCCGCCCATAACAGCGTCGAGAGCGCAAGGCATAGCAAGATCAACGCCCCACCCATGGTCGGGGTGCCACTTTTGCTTAGGTGCGAGTCCATGCCGTAGCCGCGAATCGGCTGCCCAATCTTGAGCGCAGTCAGACGACGAATCACATAAGGACCGGCCACCAAACCCATCAGCAGGGCGGTCAAGGCCGCCATCACGGCACGAAAGGTCAGGTATTGAAAGACCCGGAAAAATCCGAATTCAGGCGATACCGATTGCAGCCACTGGGCCAGACTAAGCAGCATGGCTGGCTTCCTTGTCTTTTTGAGTCACTTGCAGGATGGCTTGCACCACCCGCTCCATCTTCATGAAGCGTGAACCTTTGATCAGCACACTGCCAACGTGGGGCAACTTTGCCAGCACGGCCGCTTGCAGCGATGGCATGTCCGCAAAATGGCGGCCCGCGCCGAAGCTCTTGCCAGCAACAGCTGACAATTCGCCCAGCGTCAACAAGGCATCGATGCCAAGCTGGCGCGCGAGCTGACCCGCTTCAGCATGAAACCGTGGCCCTTGATCACCCACTTCGCCCATGTCGCCCAACACCAGCAGACGCGGCCTCGGCAACGTCGCCAGCAGTTCAATCGCCGCGCGCACCGAATCCGGGTTGGCGTTGTAGCTGTCATCGACCAAAGTGATTGATCGGCCTTGCTGTTCGACCAACAGTGCCCGCGAGCGGCCTTTAACCGGCTCAAACGCCGCCAGACCCCGGCCGATGGCCTCCAGTGGAACGCCCGCAGCCAAAGTGCAAGCCGCGGCGGCAAGTGAATTCTTGACGTTGTGCAGACCGGCGATATGCAGGCTGTAACGCAGCGACCCGGCTTCGGTGCTGACACTCACTGCCCAGGCATCGCCCGACCATAACGCTTCGGTGCAACGCACATCCGCCGGATTTTCAGCATCCTTTGAAACGCAGAATCGAAGTACCGCACGTTGCCTGGCCATGGCCGTCCAGAGCTCGCTGTACAAATCGTCCGACGGAAACACCGCCACCCCATTTCCCGGCAGTGCATCGATGACCGCGCCGTTTTCCTGCGCCACCGCCTGCACCGTCGCCATGAATTCAAGATGCTCGCGTTGCGCGTTGTTGACCAAGGCCACCGTCGGCTGGGTCATCGCGGCCAGGGCGGCGATTTCACCAGGATGGTTCATGCCGAGTTCAACCACCGCAATCTCATGCTCACGGCGCAAGCGCAGCAGCGTCAGCGGCACGCCAATGTCATTGTTCAAATTGCCCTGCGTGGCCAGAAAAGCCTGTGGTTTGTAGGCGCGCAAAATAGCCGCAATCATCTGCGTCACCGTGGTCTTGCCGTTGCTGCCGGTCACTGCGATCAGGGGCAACTTGAACTGTGCGCGCCAGCGCGCCGCGAGCGCGGTCAGTGCGAGCCTGGCATCAGCCACCACCAGACCGGGTAGACCGGCCGCCTGCAATTTCGCTTGTGCATCGCTCGTTTGACCGTCTTGACAGATGGCCGCCACGGCCCCGCGCGCTTTGGCTTGGGCCAGAAAATCATTGGCGTCAAAACGCTCGCCGCGCAGCGCCACAAACAGATCGCCCGGCTCAATGCTTCGGCTGTCGGTGTGGACACGACGAAAGCCGATTGCGTCGCTAGCAGGCGCGCAGTCCACCCAACGCGCGTTGCCAAGCCACGGCTGCACTTGCTGCAAGGTCGTCATGTCAGACACTGGCACCCCCGTTCTGAATCGGCGCTGCGTGCCAAATTGCCAACGCCCGACGCACCTGGTCAATGTCCGAGAACGGCCGCCGCTGGCCTGCCACCTCCTGATAGTCTTCATGACCCTTGCCCGCGATCAGCAGCACATCGTTGGCACCAGCCTGGGCCAGCGCATAGGCAATTGCCCGCGCCCGGTCGGGCTCAACGTCCACGGCTGCATCACCACTCAAACCCAGCAATATCTGACTGATGATGGCATCCATCTTTTCGCTGCGCGGATTGTCACTGGTCACCAGCACCCGGTCGGCATGGCTGGCCGCAATCGCCCCCATCAGGGGTCGCTTGCCACTGTCGCGGTCACCGCCGCAGCCAAACACACACCAGAGCTGGCCGCCGCGCTGATCGGCCAAGGGCCGCAGCGCCAGCAGTGCTTTGGCCAGGGCGTCTGGCGTGTGGGCATAGTCCACGGCAACCAGCGGCTGACCCGCAGTACCCACGCACTCCATGCGGCCGGGCACCGGGGTCAGGTCAGCACAGGACTCAACCACTGCCGCCAGTGGCACACCGATGGAGCGCATGGCGGCCATGACCCCCAGCAAATTGGAAACGTTGTAGCTACCGATCAGGTGGGTGCGCAGCTCAAGACCTGCTTCGGTCTGGTCAGCACTGTCTGCGCCGCTCTCAAGCACCACAAACCGCAGTCCGCGTGCGTCGTAGCAGATGTCCCGGGCCTGCAGCCGTGCCGGTCCAACGCATGAAATGCTCCAGATATCAGGCACCCTGCCCGTCAGCGAAGCAGCCAGTTCAAGGCCCTGGGCATCGTCAATGTTGATGACCGCTGATTTCAGGCCGGGCCACTGGAACAAGCGCGCCTTGGCTGCCCAATAAGCCGCCATGGAGCCATGATAATCGAGGTGGTCTTGGGTGAAATTGGTAAAAATAGCGGTATGGATGCGGCTGCCATCGAGTCGGCATTCCTGGATGCCAATCGAAGACGCCTCCATCGCGCAGGCTTGTCCGCCCGCATCGACAAAGCGCCGAAACGTTTTTTGCAGCAACACCGGGTCGGGCGTCGTCAAGCCGGTCGCCACCATCGCGCCGACACCGTCACCGGTCTTGTTGGCAGGGCCTGGAAGTGGTGGATTTCCGATGCCTAAAGTGCCCACCATCGCACATGAAATGGGCGCAACAAGCTTCAAATTTGATAGCGCTTG
>JADGRK010000091.1 GCA_017880985.1 Rhodoferax sp.
GGCAATCGCCTTGATATTGACCAGGGTGGAGCGGTGGATTTGCCAGAACAAGGCCATGTCAATTTCTTCCACCAGCTCCTTGATCGGTTTGCGAATCAGCGCCTCTTGCGTGGCGGTCTGCACCCGGGTATATTTTTCATCCGAAATAAAAAACAAAACATCTTGCACCGGAATCATCTGAATCGTCTGGCGCACGGTGGCTTGAATCCATTGAAGTTTGGGCGCGCTCAGCGGGTTGATCTGCGCCGCCAGCCGCTGCAATAGTTGTTGCATATCGGGTGTGTGAGTGGCCAGCGGGGCACTTACCCGACTTTCCCCATCCGCCCCGCCGCTGTCCCGGTTTTGGCGCGCCCGCTCAGGCATGCGTTGCTTGATGCGCTCAACCGTGACCCGGAGCCGATCCGGCTCGGCCGGCTTGAGAACGTAATCGACCACACCCTGCTCAAACGCCTGCACCGCGTATTGATCGTAGGCGGTGATGAAAACAATCTCGCAGCCAGGCCAGCCGTCGGCGTCCTCGTAGGTGGCGAGTTGGGCAATTTGCCGCGCCGCATCAACGCCTGTGAGGACCGGCATGCGAATATCAAGAAACACCACGTCGGGGTGATGTTGCTCGGTCAGGCTGACGGCCTCCTGGCCGTTCCTGGCTTCAGCCACAATCTCCAGCTCGGGCCATGCCGCGCGCAGGCGGGCACGAAGCTGCTCACGCATCAGGCGTTCATCATCGGCAATCAAGGCGCGTGGCATATCAGGGCTCCATACTGGCGTGCGCTACATAAGGCAGCGTGATGGTGACTGCGGTGCCGCCACCCTCGGGTTCAGTGATGTTGAGGCTGGCCTTGCCACCGTAAAGCAGCGCCAGCCGCTCCCGGATGTTACTCAAACCAATGCCAGTACCGGCTGTATCGGCCTTGCCAAAGCCCAGACCGGTGTCAGCCACAGTGACCGCCAGCTTGCCATGCACAACTTCGGCGCTCACGGTCAATTTGCCACCTACCGCCTTGGGCTCCAGGCCGTGCTTGATGGCGTTTTCCACCAGACTTTGCAGCATCATGGGCGGGAACTCGGCCGACAACAGGCCGTCGCTGACGCGGATCTCGGTCTGCAGACGTTCCTCCATGCGCACTTTCAGGATTTCGAGATACGGGCGAATCATCGCCAGTTCGCGGCCCAGGTCGCGCGTGCCCTGCGCGTTGGCCTCGCGCATGGTGGGCATGCTGGCGCGCAGCAAGGCAATCAGGTTCTTTTGCATCATGCTGGCGCGCGCCGGGTCAGTCTCAATCAGGTGCTCGATGCTAGCCAGGGTGTTGAACAAAAAATGCGGCTCCACCTGCGCCTGCATGGCGGCCATGCGCGCCTCCACCACCTGGCGTTTCAAAGACTCCGACTCCGCCACTTCGGTCGCTTGTGCCGCCTTGGCCTCGGCCTGAATCTTGCCCTTGTATGAGACTTTGATGATGAAGGACAACAGGATGAACCACATCGTCAAGGGCATCAGCGGCTCGCCAAACTTGTGCCTGATCACATGCGGGCGCCGCTCATCTACCGCCGCTTCAACCGCGTCCGCCGCCTCTTGTCTGGCCTCTTCAAGGGCTGCCAGCAACTCCCTGCGCGCCTCGTCAACCGCTTCCTTGACCGTCTGTGAGTCGGCGCCTGGCGGCAAACTTATCGTCACACCCGGCGCATTCGGCGCCGTGTCGGGCGTTGCCGGTTGAGAGGCAGGCAATGCGGGCGGCGTGACCCGAGTGGAGATGTGGACGCCGCGCTCGTCGATGGAAATATCCACCCCCTCGCCGGTGCCTTTTTTCGACGCACTCGGTTTGGGCTGGGGCACGGGCGCTGACTTGCGCGTCCGCTTCGGCGCCTCAGCGTCGGCCACTATTTCAGAATAGGTCCAGCTCAGCGGTGGTATGTCATGAAGAATGCCCGTGGCAATGATCAACAGCAGCGACAAGACAAAGAACCGCTTCCAGCTGATGCTGACCAGCCAGCCCGCATAGGCGTGAAAAACTTTCAACCCCGCGCTATAAATGCGCGACCATCGGCCATTGCCGGTCTGCTTGATTGCTTCCTCGTTCATGTGGGTGCCACCGTCTGATGCCTCGAATGATCCGACTGTACCGATTCGCCCCCCCATACGCCAGCGCCAGGCGATGCACTGCGTAAACAGCCGACAGGCTGCGACAACTCGGGACGCGCGAACATAAGCTGGTGAACGGCTCCCTGCGCGTCATCAATCCGTCGTTGCATGATTGACAGGGGCTGGAGGCCAGAAAGCGCTAGTACAGAGGCATCATTCCAGAGGTCCTGGAAAAGTACATGGCCTGGTCAGCCACTTCCAGTATCTCTTTCATACTCTGCCCATCCTCGGGATAACAAGCAAAACCGATGCTGCCTCCGACGCTGACGATGACCCCTGTTTCGAGGGTGACTTTCTCAGAAAGCACATCAATCAATTTTTGGCCCAGGGCCGCAACCTGCCTTCGCTCTTCAATCGACTCAATAATCAGGGCAAACTCGTCGCCCCCCAGACGTGCAACCGTATCGGACGCACGAACGGCGTCAACCAGGCGCCCTGCAACTGTCACCAGCACCAGATCACCGGCGGCGTGGCCATAATTGTCATTGATCGCCTTGAAGTGGTTCAAGTCCACCATAAGAACAGCAAATTGTTTTTGACTTCGCTTTGAGTGTTCCAGCGCCAATCCGAAGCGATCCGCCAACAACGAGCGATTGGCCAGTCCTGTCAGGGAATCGTAGTACGCATGCGCCTTTAGCAATCGCTCTGATTTCTTTAGACCTGCAACATGTCTTTGCAGTTGACTCTGTTCGGCGCGCGCATGCCGCAGCTTGATGGTCAAGACCAAAACCGTTGCTCCCATGGCAACCGCAATTGCAGCGAGGATAGTAGTTATCAAAGTGAAAGTTGGTATTTGTTGGATATTGTGTAGTCATTGCTATTGGATTGAGATGGCTTTCGACACCTGCTTACAAAAAACCAGTTTCACGCTGGGCATCCACTGAGAGCCCCCATTTCAAGGCTGATTTCAGCACAGCCCCAGTGCATGGAAAACCCGAATCGCGGCATAGGCGTCGTTGGCCGCATAGATCAATTGAGCCTGACTCAGGCTGGGCACGGCCCAGTTGGAGGTGGACGCTTTCTTTGACTTGATGAAGCGCTGGTTGAATAGCACCGCCACCGCCCCTTTGACGCCCATGTCCTTGCGGTAGCCGCGCGCGCGGAATACGGAATTGAGCTCCAGCACACCGACCGCATCCACACCGAGCTTGGTCTGGATGCGCCGGCGGTCATCACCCAGGCCAAAGCCGGCTTTGGTGAAGCCCGGTTGCGCCAGCAGTTGCGCCACCACCGAACGGCATTCATGATCATGCAATTGGAAAACCCAGGCCTTGTGCAGCGTGGCCAATTGCACGATGTGTGGCCCGTCGGAGACCTGCTCCTTGAAGAAGGTGGGTTTCGATTCAGTATCAAAGCCCCAGACCGTCGCCGCGCCGAGTTCAGCCCGCGCCTGCTGCGCCTGAGCGGCGGTGGCCACCAGCGCAATGCGGTCCGGCCCGAGGCGCTCAAATTCCGGCAGCAGCGCGATCTGCTCTTTGCTGGGGGTGGCGTGTTGGCTCTGCATGAGGCTGTGGCGGCGTGAATGCCGAGCTTAACGCATGTCCAAGGGCGCCATCAAATCGCTATTGTTTTTATAGCTGCTTGCGCATGATTGACGGGGGCTAGACCCCAATTTTGCTCGTAAAATTGGCAGCTCCACAGTTTTCACAGTTTTCAAAGCTCGACCGTGCTGGCGGGCCTACAATTTTGGATGCTTTGCTTGGAATCCCGGCTATGAGACCGCCCAACCGTTTCCTGATTGCCATTAAAGATCGGCCGGTGGTTTCGCTGACGATTCTGGTGTCGATTTTGCTTGTTGGCGTGCTATTCGCCTTCGTGCTGGGGCAGCGCACGGCTCTTGATGATCTGGAATTGACGCTTGATCGCAGCGCCATCAGCCGCAAAAATCTTCTTCAGCGCGAATTGCAAAACCCCTTGCTGGTGCCTGAAGTGTTGGCCACTGCTCCGACGGTGCGAGCCTTGCTTGTCAGACCCAGCTTGGTAGCTGCCAGTGAACAAAACGCGGTGCTCGAGGAAACGGCGATCAACACGCGGGTTGAAGTGCTTTATGTGATGGATTTGAACGGTGACACTTTGGCCGCAAGCAATTGGCGAGCGAGTGATTCGTTCGTCGGCAAGAGCTACAAATTTCGCCCCTACTTTCAACAAGCAATAGCAGGCCAGACCGGACGCTATATTGCCAAAGGCGTCACCAGCGGCAAAATCGGCTACTACCTGGCGCGCCCGGTCAGCGTCGATGGCCATATTCGCGGTGTCGTGGTGGCCAAGAATTCACTTAATGCGTTGCAGTCCCGGGTTGATGATTTCTGGCGTGGAGACCGTGAGCTCAATCTGGTCAGCGATCTAAACGGCGTTCTGGTCGCCGCCCCGGTGAGCGCCTTCGTCTTCAAATCGATTGAGCCCATGACGGAGGCGACGCGCACGGCAATCGAAGTGAGTCGCCAGTATGGCAACGAGATCAGGGTACTGCCGATGACGCCGGGCAAAGCGCTGAGCCAATCGATTCGCTTGGTCGAATTCAGCGCGATCCCGGGTCAATCGTTTCTGCAAAAGTCCTATGTTTTTCCGGATCTCGGGATGCGGCTCTACCTGCATCTACCGGCTTCACGCTATTGGGAAATAGTGGCTGAGTTCACGGCCATGTTTTCGCTGCTGGCGCTGGTTGTTTTCCTGGTTTGCGTCGGCCTGTTTCAACGCGGGTCCTATACAGCCAAATTGATAGAAACTGCCATTCACGACCCATTGACAGGCCTGCACACGCGCTTGTACATGAGTGATTGGTGCGCGGCCGCAATCCGGGTGCATAACCGCGACCCTGGGGCGGGTTTCGGCCTGGCCGTATTTGATCTCGATTTGTTCAAACAAGTCAACGATAAGTACGGGCATCTGGCTGGCGACGAAGTGCTCAGACGGGTGGGCGAGATTGTTCGCAACGCGCTTCGGGGCGAAGACCTGGCGGTGCGTTTTGGTGGCGAAGAATTGGCGCTATTTGTGCGTTGCGCCGACCTGACCCAGGCGCTGGCACTGGCTGAGCGCATTCGCCGCAGCGTCGAACAGTTTAAGTTTCGCAGTCAGGGCGGGTGCATCCCGGTGACGCTGAGTGGCGGCGTTGCTTATCACACTGCGGGCGAGACGCTCGACGCTCTTTTTGCCCGAGCCGACCAGAAGCTCTACGAAGCCAAAGAGCGCGGTCGCAATCAGATCAGGTCTTAGAGCCGAAGGCTGGATGTGGCGTTTAGTTTGTACATCAACTGAACACGCCGCCGTATTGCTTGCGCAGGTCGCCTTTTTGCACCTTGCCGGTGCCGCCGACTGGCAGCGCATCCAGAAAGATGACGTCGTCCGGCACCCACCATTTGGCCACGCGCTCGGTGAGAAAGGCCAAAATCTCTTCACGCTCTACCAATTTGCCCGGCTTGCGCACGATGAACAGCAAGGGGCGCTCATCCCACTTGGGGTGCTTGACGCCGATAACTGCCGCCATGGCGACAGCCGGGTGGCCCATGGCGACATTTTCCAGATCGATCGAGCTGATCCATTCGCCGCCGGTCTTGATGACGTCTTTGGCACGGTCCTTGATCTGCATGACCCCATGGGCATCGATAGTGGCAATATCGCCGGTGGGGAACCAGCCGTCCACCAGCGGCGAGGTTTCACCCTTGTAATAACCGGTCACGATCCATTGCCCGCGTACCATCAGCTCGCCCTGGGACACGCCATCACGCGGCATAGTGGCACCGGATTCGTCCACGATCTTGATTTGGATGCCAAACACCGACTTGCCCTGGCGCGCGATGGTGGCATGCTGCTGCGGTGCTGACAATTCCATATCCCTGGAGCCGAGACAACTGAGGGTAGCCACGGCCGTGGTTTCAGTCATGCCCCAGCCATGGCGCACTTCCACGCCATACTCGTCAACAAATTTGGCAATCAACGAGGCCGGCATGGCCGAGCCACCGACAACCGTGCGGCGCATGCTCGAAAAACGCAAGCCGTGTTGCTCCACATGCTGCATGAGTCCGAGCCAGATGGTGGGCACACCGGCGCTCACTGTGACCCTTTCGGTTTCCATCAATTCATACAGACTGGCGCCATCCAGACGCGGCCCGGGCAACACCAGGCGCGCGCCACCAATCGGTGCCGCATACGGAATGCACCAGGCGTTGATGTGAAACATGGGCACCACTGGCAGCACGGTGTCTTTGGGCGACAGCGACAGGATGCCGGGCAGGCAACCTGACATGGCGTTGAGCACAATGGCGCGGTGCGAATACAGCGCACCCTTGGGGTTGCCAGTGGTGCCCGAGGTGTAGCACAAGGCGGCACCGGTGCGCTCGTCAAATTGGGGCCAGTCAAACTGCTCGCTGTGCGGGGCAATCAGGTCCTCGTAGCACATCACGTTATCGACCCCGTCAATGACCGGCATATTGGCCACCTCGCTCAGGCAAATCCAGGCTTTCACCTTGGGACAATGCGCAGCGATCCCCTTGACTAACGGCGCGAAGGTGGTGTCAAACAGCAGCGCCGCATCTTCGGCATGGTTGATGACGTAGATGAGCTGCTGCGCTTGCAGGCGGGGATTGCAGGTGTGCATCACCATGCCGCTGCCCGAGACGGCAAAGTAGGCCTCGAGATGGCGATGGTTGTTCCAGGCAATGGAACCAACCGCGCTGCCGGCCTCCAAGCCGAGGCCCTTCAGTGCATTGGCGAGTTTGCGGGAGCGGGCCGCGCATTGGACGTAGGTGTAGCGAAACAGCGGGCCGTGCGTTTCGCGCGAGACCACTTCCACATCACCGAACTGGGCTGCAGCATGTTCAATCACATCAGAGATAAGAAGCGGGCGGTCCATCATGAGGCCGGGTTGAAGCATGGTGTGTTTCTCCTGAGTGATTAAGACTTAAGGGCCGCCAGAAACGCCTCAATGGCTGGATTGACCGCTTGCGGGTGCGTGAGGTTGGAGGCGTGTCCCGCTCCCGGCACCACAATGAGCTGGGCGTTGGGAATGGCATCGGCCATGGCCTTGGCACGTGGGAATTCTATGGCCTGGTCACTGTCGCCGTGGAGCACCAGCGTGGGAACAGTAATGCGCCCGATCTGAGCGCTGATGTCATCGCGCGTGCCCAGCGTCTGAAAACTCTGTAGCAAGTCGGCGGGTGCGGTCTTTTTCCATTTGGTTCGCCACGCCGCTGCGCCTGGCCACTGGTCACCCAGAATGATGTGTTCGATGATTGCGGCGGTCTTATCCGAGAGACCGTTGCTAGCCCAGTCCTGTAGCATGGCCCGGTAGCCCGGCATTTTGGCCGGGTCTTCCGTCATGGCCTGGGTATCAATCAAGACCAGCGCATGCACCGTTTCCGGATGCGTCAGGGCGCAGCGCAGCGACAGGTAGCCGCCTTGTGACATGCCGACCAACACGGCCTGCTCAATACCCAAATGCGCCAGCAAGGCTGCCAGATCATCGACCGAGTCGTAGTAACTGAAGGGCGCGCAGACACCGGTAGCAGTTTGACCGTGCCCGCGCTCATCCCAGGCGATGCAGCGATAACGCGACTTGAGTGCGTCCACCTGCGGTGCAAACATGCTGCTGTCCATCAGCAAGCCATGCGAAAAGATAATGGCGGGGCCAGCGCCGCCGCTGTCCTCAAAGTAGATCTTTTGACCGTTGACCTGGGCGAATGGCATGAAGTCTCCTTTTTTGTTGTGTGACGGTGCTGCCCTGGTCATCCTACGACAGTGGATTTTCATGGTCAACCCAAACCCGTAACGTCAGCGACAAAGGGAAGAAAGCGCCCTAACTGCCCTCGCCAAGCCTGAGCCGGCTAGCCACCGCCGCGCTGCATGTACAAATCAAAGCGCTTCATGAATGCATGGCGCTGGGGTTCATCGATACCGGCAAAGCGAAAGTCCACCAGCAGGCGCGGCATGCGCACCAGACCAATCACGCGCGGCTCGGCCACCCGCCACTTCAAGCCCAATGCGCCATCACCCATGCGCACGCCGGCTGCACCCGGCTGCAATTTCCAGTGCCGGTCACCAATGGCAGCGGGCAGCCAACGCAACCAGTCGGCCTCGGTGCAGGCCATGTCACGCTCAAAGCGCTCGGGGTAAAAAGATTGCATCAGCCCCCGGCAATAGGTGGCCAGATCGCCAGCACGTCGCCCTCAGTCAGGGTCTGACTGACGCGCTGCTCGGGCGCGATGTAAGTGCCGTTCACCAGCACCAGGTGCACGAG
>JADGRK010000092.1 GCA_017880985.1 Rhodoferax sp.
AACCGCCCGGCCCGGACTGCTTCGCTACGCGGTAGCTCAAGCGTTCCAGTAAACACAATGACTTCACCAAAAAGATCACCGTCTGGGTTGCCTTCGCGGTGAACGACCCGATCAGCTAACGACCGGTTGACTCCAATAGGCTGGTCGACTCGCCGCAACCAGCCATCGAGATCTATTTGTGACTCATGAAATGCGGCAAGCAGCACATGACCTGCTGCCTTCGCATCCTCAAGTGCGTCGTGGTGCTTGAACTCATAACCAATCCTACGGCAAACTTTCGCTGGGGCGTAGCCACTCCACGCGAGATCCAGCCAAGTTCTACGTACCACCCTGGCGGAATCAAGCCAGGCGTTTGAAATCGGTTGTTCAGAACGGCCCAGCATATGCGGGCATTTTTTGCGGCAATGGCCACAATTGCTCGCCTGAAGCATCGGGCGCGTGATCCGTTTGATGGCGCGGTGGTCCTGCTCGACGATGTTGTTCAAATATTTGCACTGACGCAGTTCGATCTCGGCTCAGGTGTCAGCTTTGACGCTTTCAATGGCCGCCGTGTTGGCACCGCTTTTGTCGACCACCTGCGGCAGCCTGTCGGCCAGGGCCTCAAGGGTTTCCAGCATGGCTTAGTGCCCGCAGCGGGCATTGCTAACGTCGATGTGAACAACTCACTTCAAGGCCTCAAAATCTCAAAGTGCGATTCTTTTGACATTTTCAGGTAACAGGGGCAGGATTAAACAAGACTAGTGCATTGTGCAGTTTCCAATGCTCGGCCCAAGTCTTCTTGCGGCCACTGGCCACATCGAGCATCAGGCGAAAGAGTTCCCAGCCCACTTCTTCGATCGTGGCCGAGCCGTCTGCAATCGTTCCGGCATTCACATCCATCAGGTCGTGCCAGCGTCGGGCCAAGTCAGTACGCGTGGCCACCTTGATCACGGGAACTTCAGCCAATCCATAAGGTGTTCCACGACCGGTAGTGAAGACATGGAGGTTCATGCCAGCAGCCAGTTGCAAGGTGCCGCAGATGAAATCGCTGGCGGGCGTGGCCGCATAGGTCAAGCCTTTCGTCTTGAGCTTTTCACCAGGTGCCAGCACGTTTGAAATCGGTGAAGCGCCGGATTTGACGATGGAGCCCATCGCCTTCTCGACAATGTTGGACAAGCCGCCTTTCTTGTTGCCTGGGGTGGTATTGGCACTGCGGTCGACGCTGCCGTGTTTGAGGTAGGCGTCGTACCACGCCATTTCGCGGATCATGGCCTGTGCCACTTCGGGCGTGGTGGCGCGAGCGGTGAGCTGGGCTATGCCATCGCGCACCTCAGTGGTCTCAGAGAACATCACGCTGGCGCCGGCACGCACCAGGAGGTCGGTGCAAAACCCCACCGCCGGGTTGGCCGTGACACCCGAGAACGCATCGCTGCCGCCACACTGCACTCCGACTACAAGTTCGCTGGCGGGCACGGTTTCTCGTCTGCGGGCGTTGAGCCGACAAAGATGGTCTTTGGCATGGTGCATGATCGAGTTGACCATGGACATAAAGCCCACATGAGCATCGTCTTGCAGGCACACCACGTCCAACTGGCCAACGGCGTTGGTGCCCTGGCGCTTATCAACCAACGGAATGGAGCCCGGGGGCAGCAGCCGGTCAGGTTGCAGTTTTTCACAACCCAGGCTGACCACCATGACTTCCCCGCCGAAGTTCGGGTTCAGGCTGATGTTGCGCAGGGTGCGGATGGGCACGATGGAGTCCGGCGCATCGATGGCCACGCCACAGCCGTAGCTGTGTTCCAGCGCCACCACGTCGTCAACATTGGGAAACTTCGGCAACAACTCGGTCTTGATGCGCCGCACAGCAAATTCTGTTACCCCGGCAACACACTGAACCGTCTGCGTGATCGCCAGAATGTTGCGGGTACCGACAGAGCCATCGGGGTTTCGATAGCCCTCAAAGGTGAACCCCTCCAGCGGCGGCAAGGGTTCGGGTTTGACTGTTGCAATGGGCAGATCCTCAAGTCCGCGTGCGTCGGGCATTCTTAGCAGGCGCTCA
This sequence comes from Rhodoferax sp., assembly GCA_017880985.1. Taxonomy (GTDB): domain Bacteria; phylum Pseudomonadota; class Gammaproteobacteria; order Burkholderiales; family Burkholderiaceae_C; genus Rhodoferax. Next base: position 2,039 of record JADGRK010000092.1, read on the forward strand.
TGCACCCAACTTCCTGCCGGAATCGCCTGGAGTGCAAAGCCGATAGGAATCCCATAACGCAACACCGGTGCGTCGATGGCCAAGTCCATGAGTGCTACCTTGTGGCCCTGAGGAACATGGTCCCGTAACACGGCGCCGGATGTAAGCGCGGTACCCTGTGGCAGCCCACCACTGTTGGCAACGATGGCAACGTTGTCGCGTTCGTGGATACGGATGGTGATCGGCGCGCTTGTCAGCTTTCCTGAGGCTTCTGGCATTGATATCTCCTATCATGCGGGTGAGCTACTTGGGCGGACTTTAAAAAAACGGTAAACTCTTTGGTACCGGTACCATTATCTCGCATCTATGAACGGCAAGAACAACACAAAACGTTCCCGACGTGGCAGTGGGGCAATCACCTTGCGCGACGTGGCCAAGCTGGCGGGCGTGGCGCCTATTACAGCTTCTCGTGCGGTCAATACGCCGGACCAGGTTTCCCCTGAGGTCCTCAAAAAAGTGCTGGATGCCGTGCATCGTACCGGCTATGTTCCCAATCGCATTGCCGGCGGGCTTGCGTCGTCGCGCAGTCGCCTTATTGCTGCCGTAGTGCCCAGCACGGTCATGTCCGTTTTCATGGAAACCATCGAGTCTCTGAACGGTACCCTTTTCGACGCAGGTTACCAGCTGATGCTGGGACAGTCAGGTTATTCTGTCGCTCGTGAAGAGCTTTTGCTGGAAGCAGTCATAGGACGACGCCCCGACGGCATTTTTTTGACCGGTATTTTGCCGCCAGGCAAGAGCAGAACTCGCCTGTTGGCGTCGGGCATTCCGGTGGTAGAGACTTGGGATTTGACGCCTACTCCGATTGATATGCTGGTTGGTTTCTCCCATTCAGACATTGGTCGCGATGTGGCAAACTTTCTGATGGCCAAGGGTCGCAGGCGCCTTGCGCTGGTCAGGGCCGATGACGAACGGGCTGGCCGACGTGCCACGGCATTTGCTGACGCAGTGGTGCTGGGCGGTCAGCGTGATGTATTTGTAGTCAATGTTGGGGATTCACGCTCTCTCAGAAGCGGACGTGAGGCCATGGTGCGTATTTTGGTAGAAGTACCGGATGTAGATGCCATTTTTTGCAGCTCCGACCTGCTGGCTCTGGGTGTCATGACGGAGACCAAGGCACAAGGCGTTGCAGTCCCTGAGCGCATTGCGATCGTTGGTTTTGGCGATGTGCCTTTTTTGGCAGACATGGTGCCCGCTCTGAGTACAGTGCGAATAAACGGCGCAGACATTGGCAAGCAGTCGGCTCGCTTCTTGATCGAACGGGCAGAGGGCCGTCCAGTGAACCCATGTGTTATTGATGTGGGTTTCTCGATCGTAGAACGCGATACCACCTAAGCAGGGCAAACCCTGATGAAAATCTATTGACGACCAGATTTGGTACCGCTACCATTCATCGCATCAAAATGGCACCGCTACGAAATTGCCTTCACTTACCCTGCTTTTCAACCTGGAGCGAGTACGGGCTATTCACCCACCCAAAGGAGAACTGAAATGAAGAAATTGCTTTGCACTCTCATTGCAACATTGGCCATGACGTCCGCCATGGCCTGGCCCGACAAGCCGGTCACACTCATCGTGCCGTTCCCGCCGGGCGGCTCCACCGACCTCATTGCCCGAACACTCATACCGAAGCTGCAAGAGAAGCTGGGTGGTACCTTTATTGTTGATAACAAAGGAGGTGCGACGGGGACGATTGGTGCGGGAGTCGTCGCCCGCGCGGCGCCTGATGGCTATACCCTGTTGGTCTCGTCTCTTGGCCCGTTCGTCATCGCGCCACACTTGCTGACCAAAGTACCCTACGATGCACTCAAGGACTTTGACTACATCACGGTCGCGGTGCAGGCCCCCAACGTGCTGGTGGTACCCGCCAAATCGCCTCACAAGTCAATGGCGGATGTCATTGCCTATGAAAAGGCGAACCCGGGAAAGATGACGTTTGCCTCATCCGGAAATGGAAGCAGTGACCATCTGACGGCCGAACTATTTTGGCGGCAGACAGGAACCAGCGGTATACACGTACCCTACAGGGGAGGCGGACCCGTTATGACCGACTTGCTGGGTGGTCAGGTCGACGCTTCCTTTATGAACATCAACACGGCCATGCCGCAAATCCTGGCCGGCAAGTTGAAGGCACTGGCGATCACCAGCGCCAAGCGATCGCCTCTGTTGCCTACAGTGCAGACCATGGAAGAGGCGGGTGTGAGGGAAGCCAACGTCTATTCGTGGCAGGCGGTTGCCGCACCTCATGGCCTGCCTGCCGACATCAAGGCCAAGATACACGCGGCCATTGTGGCCAGCTTGAACGATCCGCAGATCAAAGCCAAGCTCCTGGACCTCGGCTTTGAAATCGTGGCCAACACGCCGGAGCAGTTTACGGCTTACCAGGCCGACGAATTCGGACGCTGGAAAAAGCTCATTGAAGCCCGGAAGATCTCCGCAGACTAAATTTACTGACCCGGTAAATTATGAACGAATCAGACGCACCGGTCATCACAGCGCTCCGGGCAATCCCAGTAGCGGGGCATGACAGCATGCTTATGAACCTGTCCGGTGCGCATGGTGCCTTCTTTACCCGCAACTTGCTTGTTCTAACGGACAGTGCGGGTCGCACTGGCGTTGGTGAAGTGCCGGGCGGTGAAAAGATACGCATCACGCTTGAAGATGCGGCAGAGTTCGTGGTGGGGCAATCGATCGGCAACGTGCAAGCGGTGCTCAATACCATGCGCACCCGCTTTGCTGATCGAGACGCCAGTGGTCGTGGTTTGCAGACCTTTGATTTGCGGACCACTGTTCATGCGGTAACGGCGGTGGAATCGGCATTGCTTGATCTGTTGGGGCAGCACTTGAATGTACCGGTGGCCGCTCTGTTGGGAGAAGGCCAGCAGCGCAGCTCGGTAGAGATGCTCGGCTACCTGTTCTTCATTGGCGATCGAAGGAAAACGGATCTACCTTATCGGAACGAAAGTAACGCAGACAATGAGTGGTTTCGCTTGCGTAACGAGCAAGCCATGACGCCTGAGTCTGTGGTGCGACTTGCGGAAGCTGCCCGGGAGCGCTATGGCTTCAACGATTTAAAACTCAAAGGCGGAGTGCTGCGTGGTGAAGACGAGATAGAAGCCATGACGGCCTTGCACGAGCGCTTTCCGCAAGCCCGGGTCACGCTCGACCCCAACGGTGGATGGCTGCTGAAGGACGCGATTCGCCTGATGCGTGACATGCGAGGTGTGGTGGCCTATGCTGAAGACCCCTGCGGCGCCGAAGATGGATTCTCCGGGCGTGAGGTCATGGCCGAATTCCGCCGCGCCACCGGTCTTCCCACCGCCACCAACATGGTTGCAACTGACTGGCGCCAGTTGACACACTCGCTGTCACTGCAAAGTGTGGATATTCCCTTGGCTGACCCTCATTTCTGGACCATGGCCGGCTCGGTTCGTGTGGCGCAGACCTGTCGCGACTGGGGCCTGACCTGGGGCTCGCACTCCAACAATCACTTCGATGTGTCGCTTGCGATGTTCACCCATGTGGCCGCCGCAGCACCCGGCAAAGTCACCGCCATTGACTCCCACTGGATCTGGCAGGATGGCCAACGTCTGACCAAGGAGCCGCTGCAGATCGTTGGCGGCCTGGTGCAGGTGCCAAAGAAACCCGGCCTCGGCGTCGAACTCGACATGATCGAAGTTGAAAAGGCACACCAACTCTACAAGCAGCACGGTCTGGGGTCACGCGATGACGCCATGGCCATGCAGTACCTCATCCCCGGATGGGCGTTCAACCCGAAACGTCCGGCACTTGACCGTTGAAAGAAAAATCCATGAGAGCAAACCGATTACGCACAATCTGGCAATCCGGCGGCGCCGTTGTCAATGGCTGGCTCGCGATCCCGAACAGCTTCTCCGCCGAGACCATGGCGCATCAGGGCTGGGATTCGCTCACCATCGATCTTCAGCACGGCGTCGTCGATTACCAAGCGATGATCCCGATGCTCCAGGCCATCTCGACCACCGATACCGTTCCGGTGGTGCGCGTACCCTGGCTGGAACCTGGTATTTTGATGAAGACGCTGGACGCTGGCGCGTATGGCGTCATCTGTCCGATGGTCAACACCCGGGAAGACGCGCAGAAACTGGTGGCTTATACCCACTATGCACCGCGTGGCACCCGCAGCTTCGGCCCGGTGCGGGCGCTGCTGTATGGCGGTGCCGACTATCCACAACACGCCAACGACACGATCGCCACTTTCGCGATGATCGAGACCGCTGCAGCACTGGACAACCTCGACAGCATCCTTTCTGTTGAAGGACTGGACGCGATTTACATCGGCCCCTCGGACCTGTCACTCGCACTGGGCTGCACACCGACATTCGACGATCTTGACCCGAAGGCGGCTGAGGCAGTTGACCACATCCTGGCGCGCGCCAAGGCACACGGTGTCGTCGCCGGGATACACAACGGAACCCCCGAGGCGGCGCTCAAACGCATCACCAAGGGTTTTCAATTCGTCACGGTCAGCTCCGACGCACGGCTGATGGCCGCTGGCGCTCAAGCGGTGGTCGCCAAGATGCGCGCTGCGCAGGCGCCGAAGACCTCCGGGTCGCACTGACCGATTTACCACCCATTCATCAAGCGATTGATAGTTGGCTCGCTCTTGCGGCACGCCAATTCTGGTTGTGTCCCGTTAACGGCTGAAGAGGGAAATTTGGGCGGGGAACAATGTCGGTCCCTCACACTGGACGGATCTGCCCTGCCAGCCGTTAATGCGACACAACCTGCATGAGTAGTTGATCGCGATCGGCGCAGCGGGACACTTCGTCACGAAGTTCGCGCACCAGCGAGCGGCGCTGATGCTCACTCATCCAGCGAAAGCCCATGGCCGTATCGGCCACTTGTTGATGATCGAAAAGGGTCTTCTCGCGCCCATACAGAGTTCGCAGCGACGCGACCTCCGGGGCATCAATGCCAAGTTCCTTGCCAAGATGGCGCCACAAAGCCACCGGCACCACTCGAATTGCGTAGAGCAATCGACCACTCATGCGCAGGAACCCGATATGCATGGCCAGGCCAAGTTTATGGGCGTCCCCCCGACGTGCATCGATCAGCTCGCGCTCGGTACGATCAAAGGCGAAAACGCCTTCATCTCGAAGTCGCTGATATCGCGGGGTAGCTCTCGCATCCCCAAAAACGTCGTTTGCCAGCCCTTCATCGTGTTACCCCAGTAGTGGGAGGCCACGATACCCCTTTAAAATGTGAACAGCGAAGCCAACAAAATCCACGGTTTACCAATTTCACCCCCGCGCCAGTACTGGGTTTGCGTACCGCCAGTTATGAGAGCGTTCGATTTGGTGGGGTGAGTGATTGCTAACAATGGCATTGCATCTCTGCCGGGCCGGTCTGAGAATTGGTGACTTCGACTCTTGGGGACGGTCATGCAGTTTGAAATCAATTTGACTCAGCAAGGAGAGGATGCAAAAGCCGAGGTGATCCATACCTGCACACTCGAAATCGATTTCCTTGCGTCCGTTCCAACGTTGGGCCTGAGCCTAACGCAGGGCAAGTCTATCCTCAAGGAGCTTCAGGCGGCAGTCGTTGTAAAGCAGATAGAACAGCTTGCCGCCGGTGAGCGAATCTGCAAACACTGCGGCCGTGCTCGCAATCTCAAGGACTACCACGACATTCACTACCGCAGCCTGTTTGGGGACGTCGTTTGCCGAATGCCGCGGTGGAGTGCGTGCGGATGTGATCCTGCCGAAGAATGCCATGTAGCAAGAAAACGCCAGCGCTGGTTTTCGGCCGAGATGGAGTTCATTCAAAGCCAATTGGCCGCAATCATTCCATATGCCCGTTCTGCCGATTTGCTCAGCCTGCTGTTGCCAGTGTCCAAAGGCAACGCAGCCAGCACGGTACGTGAACACGCACTGGCCACCGGGCAACGCCTGGATGCACAAGGTGTGGTTGCCGTTACCCAACCTGCCCAACTAGACTTGCGTGAATCGGGCTGCCCAACCATCGTTGGCCTGGACAGCGGTTATGTTCGCCACTCCCACCCTCACCCGCAACAGTCGTTTGAGGTAGTTGTCGGTCGGGCAATGAAAAAGAACTATGGGCAGAGAAGCGTGGCATTTGTTCGAATTGTTGACGGCAAAGCAAAAGAGCGGGTGCGTGGAATGCTGTCTCATTTTGGCGGACCCGAACAGCCCTTGGAGGTTTTCACAGACGGTGACACTGCGCTACGCCAATGGCAGCAAACGACGTTGCCAGACTCATCCGGGCGCATGAC
>JADGRK010000093.1 GCA_017880985.1 Rhodoferax sp.
CGTGTGCAACTCGACAAAACGCGGCTGAGTGCGCACCTCGGCGACCTGGCGCGGACGCGGCAAGTCGATCACAAACTCCCCGATCGGACGCGTCGCCGGACCGGCCGACAGGACCACCACGCGGTCACTCAGCGAAACCGCTTCGTCCAGATCGTGTGTGATGAACAGCACCGCCTTTTTCTTCGCCGCCCAAAGCTCCAGCACTTCGTCTTCCATCAACTGGCGGGTCTGGATATCGAGTGCGCTAAAGGGCTCGTCCATCAGGATGATGTCGGGGTCCAGCGCCAGCACCTGGGCCAGTGCGGTGCGCTTGCGCATACCGCCCGAGAGCTGATGCGGATAACGCTCACCAAACTCGCCCAAACCGACCCGCTGCAACCACTCTTGCGCCTGGGCACGGGCCCGGTCGTCGGGCACACCGCGGTACTGCAAACCGAGCATCACATTGGCCAGCGCACTGCGCCAGGGCATCAGGGCATCGGCCTGAAACATGTAACCGGCGCGGGCGTTGATCCCCTGCAATGTCTGGCCAAACACCCGCACCTCCCCGCTCGACGGCGCCATCAGGCCGGCCCCGATATTGAGCAGGGTCGATTTGCCACAGCCGGTCGGCCCGACCACCGACACAAACTCACCGGCCCGGATGCGCAGCGTGCTATCGCTCACCGCCGTGTAGTGCTGCGCGGCAGCATCACGCGCCTTGAAGATGCAGGAAATGTTGAGGAATTCGAGCGCGAACTCAGACATGAAAAAGTCAGGCCTTAAAGCGGGCTTTGGCTCTCCGCGCAAACTCGTTGGTGTAGGTTTTAGCCAGCTCTATTTTATCGACCTTGATGGCCGGATCAAAACTGGCCAAGACCTTGACCGCCGTGCGCGGGCCCTCATCAGGGATCATGCCGTCAGTGGAAATCGCCTCGCGCACCTTGTTGAACGATGCCAGGTACAAGGCCCGATCACCGAGCAGGTAGGCCTCCGGCACGGTCTTGATGATGTCGCTCGGACCGGCCGTCTGTAGCCATTTGAGACTGTGGACCATGGCATTGGTCAGGGCTTGCACGGTGTTGGGGTTTTTCTGCACAAATTCCAGCGGGGCGTACAGGCAACCGGCCGGCATCACGCCACCAAAAACCTCCAGCGTGCCTTTCATGGTGCGGGTGTCGGCAATGATGCGAATCTCGCCCTTTTGTTCCAGCATGGTCATCACCGGGTCGGTATTGCTCATGGCGTCAATCTGGCCGGAACGAAACGCCGTCAGGGCGCCAGCGGCCGTGCCGACGCCGATAAAACTCACATCGCTGGCCTTGAGGCCGGCACGCGACAGGATCAGGTTAGCCACCATATTGGTCGAAGAGCCCGGTGCTGAAACACCAATCTTCTTGCCCTTGAGGTCCGCCACCGTCTTGTACTGGGGCATGGTTTTGGTCGATATACCCATTGAAATCTGGGGCGCGCGACCTTGCAGCACAAAGGCCTGGAATATCTGCCCCTTGGACTGCAAATTGATGGTGTGCTCATAGGCCCCCGAGACGACGTCGGCCGAGCCCCCCACGACCGCCTGCAAAGCGCGCGAGCCGCCCGCAAAATCGCTGATTTCGACCTCCAGGCCTTCAGCCTTGAAATAACCAAGCTGCTCGGCGATCGTCAGCGGCAGGTAATAAAAAGCAGCTTTACCGCCGACGGCAATGGCAATTTTGGTCTTCTCAAGCCGCGACTGCGCCCATAGCGCGGGCGCCACGGCTGAAATAGCCGACAACGCCGCGAAAGACGCAAAAGTGCGGCGATCCAATTGAATGTTATGCATGATGTTTTCCTCTCCAATAATCGGGCACCAGCTTAGCCCGCGCGCTGCCATCGCGCATCAGGAACTTCCCGAGCGGGTTTCTACCTAGATTAGGGGACAGACCACGTTTTTTGACTCAGCGCCTATCCACCAGCGCATGCGCGATGGTGCCCAGGTCCACGTACTCCAATTCACTGCCCACCGGCACGCCACGGGCCAGTCGCGTCAGGCGCAGGCCTTTGGCTTTGAGGCCTTCACTGATCACATGGGCGGTGGCTTCGCCTTCGGCGGTGAAGTTGGTGGCCAGAATCACTTCCTGCACGATGCCATCACAGGCACGGTCGAACAGACCCTTGAGGCCAATGTCTTTGGGGCCGATGCCATCGAGCGGACTGATCTTGCCCATCAACACAAAGTACAAGCCCTTGTAAGCGCCAGTGCGCTCCAGCGCCGACTGGTCGGCGGGTGTTTCCACCACGCACAGCTGGCTGGCATCGCGCCGCGCGTCCAGGCAGGTGGCGCACACCAGGGCCTGCGTGAAGGTGTGGCAGCGCTCGCAATGGTGCACACTATCGGCCGCCACTTGCAGGGCGCGAGACAACGCCAGCGCGCCGGGACGGTCATGCTGCAGCAGATGAAATGCCATGCGCGAAGCCGACTTCACGCCCACGCCGGGCAAGCGGCGCAGCGCCTGGATCAGCGCGTCAAGTGAATTGACGTCAGACATGTTTATCAACCATGGTGGGGGCGTAGCGAGCGTGCGTCAGGCTAGGCGCGGGTGGCGGGAAACCGGAATGGACTTCCTGTCCATGAGGATTGCCCGACGGGCCCCGCAACGACGCATCACGCTCGCGCAGTAGCCCTTCAGAATGGGAACTTCATGCCACCGGGCAGGCCCGGCATGCCGGCGGTGATCTTGCCCATTTTTTCGGTCGAGGTTTCCTCGGCCTTGCGCACCGCCGCGTTAAACGCCGCCGCCACCAGGTCTTCAAGCATGTCTTTGTCGTCGGTCAGCAAGCTCGGGTCGATGGTGACGCGCTTGACATCGTGCTTGCAGGTCATCAGGACCTTGACCAGACCGGCACCGGATTCACCAGTGACTTCGATGTTGCCCAGCTCGTCCTGGGCTTTCTTCATATTGTCCTGCATTGCCTGCGCCTGCTTCATCAGGCCGGCGAGTTGTCCTTTGTTGAACATGAGGGTTTCCTTGCTTGTGTTTTAGATTAAAAGCTCTGCGGGCAAGTCAATCAATGGGTAGAGTTTGACTCGATCAGTCGGTTGATTTGTTTGCGCCCGGTTTAATGCTGCCGGGAACGATTTTCGCCCCAAAATCACGCATCATGGTTTGCACGAAGGAATCGTCAAAAATGATTTTTTCGGCTGCCAACTGGCGCTCCGCCGCTTGCGCCGCATTGCGCCGGGCCGGGCTGTCGGTGACACGGCCGATTTCGACCGCCAGCCGCACCTCGTAGCCTGCGCCCTGCAGCGCGGTCGCCAGGCGGTCGCGGCTGCCAGGCTGATTGAGCGACTCGCGCTCAACCCGCAACAGCCACTGGTCGGTGTCGCGCGCCACCAACTGCGACTGTAGCGCCAACTCGCGCACCATGGCGTTGATGGCATCGTTGGCGATCAGCGCCTGCACCGCGTGCTGCCAAAACGCGCCTTCTTCGGTCGGGACCAGCGCCGCCGCCGCGTGACCGGCTGCTGTTTCGGCACGCGAATCGGCCTGTATCCGCACCGGAATTGCTACTATATTCGTAGCTTCCTGCACATATTCGACGGGGGCTAGAGGCCTATTTTCTCCATCAACCCGAGCCTGCGGCAGGGTCTGCGCGGCGCCGCTGACAACGTGAAGCTGCTGGCCCGGTGGCGCCACCGTGACCGATCGTGCTTCTATTTTTGTAGCTGCTGACGCATACTGGACGGTGGCTGCAGCCCTAGTCGGTGCCAACCTGGGTGGCGTTGCAGGCGGCGGCACCAGGGCCGGCGTGTCAATCAGAGTTTTTTTTTCGGCTGGTGGCTGATGGCCACCGTTCGGCTTGAACGCCAGCAAGCGCAGCAGCGCCATCGTCAATGCCGCATATTCATCGGGCGCCAGGCCGAGCTCAGCGCGACCGTGCAGGCAGATGCTGTAGAGCAATTGGGTCTCGTCGGCGGGCATCAGTGCAGCCAGCCGGGCCAGGTCGGCTGCATCCGGATCGGTGTCATCGGCAGCGGCGCTCGATGGCACGGCCTGCAATACCGCCATCCGCTGCAGCACCGCGCTCATCTCTTCCAGCGTCGAGGCAGCACTCAAACCATTCAGACGCAAGGCTTCCGAGGTTTCGACGACGGTTTTGCCATCGCCCTGGGCCAGCGCGTCAATTAGACGAAACACATAAGAGCGATCGACACTGCCCAGCATCAGGCGCACCGTGGCCTCATCGATCTGGCCGGCACCAAACGAAATGGCCTGGTCCGCCAGACTCAAGGCATCGCGCATGGAACCGCGCGCCGCCCGCGCCAGCAAGCGCAGCGACTGCCCGTCGGCGGTGACGTTTTCGATCTGCAGAACCTTGATCAGGTGCTCGCGAATGGTCTCGGGCGCCATCGGGCGCAGGTTGAACTGCAGGCAGCGCGACAGCACGGTGACCGGCACTTTTTGCGGATCGGTGGTGGCGAGTACAAATTTCAAGTAATCAGGCGGCTCTTCCAGCGTTTTCAACATGGCGTTAAAAGCGTGGCCGGTGAGCATGTGGACTTCGTCGATCATGAACACCTTGAAGCGCCCCTGCACCGGCTTATAGACCGCCTGCTCCAGCAGCGCCTGCACCTCGTCCACACCCCGGTTGGAGGCGGCGTCCAACTCGGTGTAATCGACAAAACGACCGGCGTCAATGTCGGTACAGGCCTGACAGACGCCACACGGCGTGGCGGTGATGCCGCCCGATCCGTCCGGCCCCTGGCAATTGAGCGACTTGGCCAGAATGCGCGCCACCGTGGTCTTGCCGATACCGCGCGTGCCGGTGAACAGGTAAGCGTGATGCAGCCGCTGCGTGGTGAGTGCGTTGACGAGCGCTTTAACCACGTGGTCCTGCCCCACCATCTCGGTGAAGTTGCGGGGGCGGTACTTGCGGGCGAGCACGAGGTAGGACATGGGTGCTGATTCTAAAGGGCTGCAAGTTTCGCCGGCTGCCCTTACAATCTCTCCCGACGGGCCTTCCCGCATGGTGAAGCGGCCAACCGGGTCAGGTGGGGAACCAAGCAGCCCTAACTGTGGAGCCAGTGCCGGGGTCAAGGCTCGTCAACCCTATTCCCGAAGCTGTTGGTTGACAAGGACTTACGTCTGCAGCCTTGGTCAAAAGACGATTTTGTAGCACCTGCCTGTAGCACCTTGGGTATCGCGTTGTTCAATCTACGCGGAATCGAGATGGCTAAATTAACAGGTCTTTTTAGACGCGGAACGGAGAACCACCAGCAAAACCGCCCGTGACTGGTTAACGTGGGTCAAATCGATTTTGAAGTATGCCTGCCGTGGCCTTGGCTTGATTGACCGTAACCCTTGGGAAGGCATCGATATTGCTTTTAAGACCACCAACAAACGCAGACCCTGGGCTGACGATGAACGTAGAAAATGCTTCACCAACGGTCTCTACAAAGCCTGCAGGCAGCCAACCGACAAGAAGGCAGGGGCTGACGCGGCCTACTGGATTCCCTTGCTGGGGCTGTACACCGGAGCGCGAGTGGGGGAATTGGCACAGCTACCCGTCTACGCTGCCGTCATCATGACCAAAAGGGCTATATGCAGTACGGCAGCACCAGACGAAAAAAACCCAGCGGGTCAGGCTGGGTTAAACCCTCGCGGGTTGCGCTCATGGAGTAGAAGCGTTGGGGGGTTGGCTCATAGCCTGGACGATTGCGGTTCCCGCCCGCACGCGGCGGTGATTCTTTACTTCCCGGTTGGCCTGCGCCAGCAGCTTCCCGACCTCGGCCTGCACTTGCTCCGCGGTGGCGTCCTTCGCGTCGAACAGGCGCATCAGGGCAACTGTAGTAGCGATGCAGGCACTAGCCAAGAATATGGCTACGATTATGGTGGTGAAGCTCATTTGAACATCCTCGGTGTTGATGGTCCTGCCGCTTATGTCGCGATTACTGTTGCACACGGTTGAACGCTACATCCTCTAAATTTGCGAGACTTGACAATTCGCAAAAAGACAAAAGAAAACCCACACTCGACGGGTCTGGTCGTGCTGCCTCTGCGGCTGCGCTGCTCAATTCCTTTTTCTGTGCCTTGCCCGCCACGCCATGCCATGACAAACCCGAAGGAGCAGTCGGGTTCTGACTGGGGATGCGTGAACCATCATCTGATGGTTCAGTTGCTCAAATCTTGTTAAATACTGTGGAAGCGCCCTCAATGAAACCTTTAACCATATCAGCGGATGGTCTCTCGGTGTCAAATAGAATTTCCAGAACTTCCCAGTCCATGTGATCGGGATTGATTGCATGTACCAAATCGCTGGTGACGGTTTCATCGTCTATTTCGATTTCGGCCACTCGCTCCAGTTCATCGTAATCCGCAATCTGAAGCGCCCAGCTTTTGCCGAGTGCTACCCCCTCAGCGTTTTCAGTTTCTGCATTGCTCTGCTTTGATCCCCGCAGACGCGCCAATCCAGCTTCTTCAAGTATGTTTTTGTCCTTCATTTGTTTATCTCAAAGTGCAACTTTTAGCTGGCCGATTACCTAACCAATCGTTGTACGCAATATGCGTGCCCGCCTCTCAAACAATTATTAATACTAATAAAATCAAGCGGTTAGATCAAAATCCAAAAAATTGGATTTGAAGCGTGTGTAAAATTTAACGACATCAGTACCGCGTTTTCTATCGTCTAGCCACTAGCGCCAGACCAAAAAAAACCAGCCGGTTGGGCTGGGTGCAATCCCTTTCGGGCCGCGCTCAGGGAAGTGAAGCGCAGGGGCCTGGAGCCCACAAAAAATATAGAGCCATCACAGCACAGGGTCTGTGCGGTAGCGCAAATAGCGCTATTCAACCTGGTCACTGTGAAGCCAGTGCCGGGATCAAGGCTCGTCAACCCGATTCTGGAAGTTATTTGTTGACCAGAGGTTACGACTGTCTGGCGTTCAAGCAGGAGCGGTGATTTGAATTTCACCTGCGGCAAGCATCAAAGCGCCACCAGCCGACAATCGAGTCCATGAATGAACTCAAGCAACTGGAATCACTCGGACTGGTTCTGCCCACCCCAGCGTACATCTTGGGCGCAATCCTGTTTGGAATCATCGGCTGGGTGGCCTTCCGGCGGGGCCGGAAAGCATCGAGCGGTGTCTTGACCTGGACCGGTGTCGCCCTGATGCTGTACCCGTATGTTGTTTCAGAAACATGGATGTTATGGTCCGTTGGCATTGCTCTGTGTGGCTGGGCTTACCTGAAGTGGAACTGATGATCGCTGCCAACCGCATGGCGCAACAATTGACACTGGACCGTTGACGGATCCGGCTTTAGTATTGGCCTTGAAATGAACACAATTTTGAATTGGCTGACCCGCCTGACCTGGCTGTTGATTGGCGCGGTGACGCTATCGGGTTGCGCCATCAGCTCGGTAAAACCAGGCATGACACGCGACGAGGTCATCGCCCGGCTCGGCCAACCGACCCGAATCGCCCCCCTGAGCTCAGGCACCCGTCTGCAATATTCAGGGCAACCAGCCGGGCAGTGGGCCAACATGGTGGACCTTGACGCAAGCGGGCGCGTCGTGCGCGCGCGCCAAGTGCTCAACGCCAATGACTTTGCCCGTATCGAGGTTGGCAAGTGGACCCGGCAGGACGTTGAGCTCGAATTCGGGCCGCCGGCCTACATCGATCATGTCGCCTCCTGGCCCACCGACATCATGAACTACCGCTGGCGGGAGATCGACAACATGCTCTACTGGGTTTACCTGGACCAAAACAATGTGGTGCAGCGCACCGGCCAGGGCATGGAGCATCGCCGCCACCTGCTGCATGCCCGCTGAATGCCAGACGCCCCTACGATCAAGCCGCCGGGTTCGTCGCTATTTTTATGCGAGCAAGCTTGTCAAGCCGGGCATGCGATTGGACATGTTTTGTATGATACTGTTGGCGATATAAACGTCAGTGGTTTGCGATGTATGTTACGTTAACCCCTTCGACAGATGCACTACCTCAGCTACTTCAAAGAATCAATTCGTTCAGGGACAATCGCGGCGTTGGCCATGATGCCCTTTGGCTTTCTGTTCAAGTTTCTTGACCTACGGGTTGGCTACTATGGCCCTAAGCTCGGCGCACTTCTATTCGGTGAGCCCGGCCGGTTCGTTCTCTTCCTCCAACATCTGGTCCTTGGCTGGGTGTCCGCACTACCGCTTCTGTTGATTCTGGTTCGCTTGCAAGGTACGGCGACCCCAATGGCAATCGGAGCCGCCTACGGCCTCGCCTATTACGTGGTCGTCAATTCGTTTGCGCTTCCCCTGTTCTTCGGCGACCCAACGCCTTGGTAACTTGGCTTCAGTTTCATCTACCCGAGCGTATTGATCCATCTCGTCTTCGGAGTCTGCATTGGTA
>JADGRK010000003.1 GCA_017880985.1 Rhodoferax sp.
GTGTCAAGATCGCGAATACCGCCACCGAGTTGGACATCGACTTCGCTGCCCACGTCCTTGAGAATCTTGCGGATCGCCATTTCGTTCTTGGGGTGGCCGGCAAAAGCACCGTTAAGGTCCACCAGATGCAGGCGGCGCGCGCCTTTATCGACCCAGTTGCGGGCCACCACGGTGGGTTCTTCGCCGAAAGTAGTGGCTTGGTCCATGTTGCCTTGTTTGAGGCGAACGCAGTGGCCGTCTTTGAGATCAATAGCAGGAATTAAAAGCATGATGCTTCAGGTTGGAGGAGGACAAAGGCTTCGACAAGTTCAGCCCGAACAGTTGAAAAACGTGGCGTTAAGGGTTCCAGTGAAGGAAGTTGCGGTACAGAGACAAACCGTGGTCGGCACTTTTTTCAGGGTGAAATTGGGTGGCAAAAATATTATCGCGCGCAATCGCCGAGCTAAAGCGCTCGCCATAGTCAGTCTCACCCACGCTGTGGCGCGCATCAGACGGTTTGGCATAAAAACTGTGAACAAAATAGAAGTAACTACCGTCCGGTACGTCGCCCCACACCGGGTGCGGCGCGCCACCGTGGTTATTGCGATAGACCTGGTTCCATCCCATTTGCGGCACCTTAAAACGGCTGCCATCAGGCTGTAACTGGCCGGTCAACTCGAACTTGAGCACTTCCCCATGAATCAGCCCCAAACCCGGCGTGTTGCCTTCGGCGCTGTGGTCGAGCAACATTTGCATGCCCACGCAGACACCAAACAGCGGCTTGCATTTGGCGGCTTCCAGTACCGATTCTTGTAATCCTGATTCGCGCAGCTCCCGCATGCAGTCGGGCATGGCGCCCTGGCCTGGCAGCACCACCCGTTCGGCGGCGCGAACGTCATCGGGTCTGGATGTAATCACCACCTTGTACGCAGTACCGGCAGCGGCAGCCTGGACCGCCTGCGACACCGAGCGCAGGTTACCCATGCCGTAATCGACCACGGCAACCATCTTGCTGCCAAGCCTGTTCAGTGCTGAGTTCATATCTGCTTAGGAAATATCCACCGGGCTAGCTGCCGATTTGACACACGGTTCTAGAGAGCGCCTTTGGTCGAGGGGATGGTTCCTGAAGCGCGCGGATCAAGCTCGAGCGCGCTGCGCAGCGCACGGGCAAAGGCCTTGAACACGCTCTCGGCCTGGTGGTGCGCGTTCTCACCTTTGAGATTGTCAATGTGCAGGGTGACAAAAGCGTGGTTCGCAAAACCCTGGAAAAACTCATGCGTGAGTTGGCTGTCAAAGGTGCCAATCATGCCGCTCTTGAAGGACACGTTCATCACCAGTCCGGGGCGACCGGAAAAATCAATCACCACGCGCGACAGTGCTTCGTCCAGCGGCACATAGGCGTGGCCATAACGACGAATGCCTTTTTTCTCACCCACCGCCTGGCGCACCGCCTGACCAAAGGCAATACCCACATCTTCCACGGTGTGGTGTCCATCAATATGTAAGTCGCCGCTGGCCTCAACGGCGAGGTCGATCATCGCGTGACGCGCAATCTGATCAAGCATGTGGTCAAAAAAACCGATGCCGGTGTGCAGACTGGCTTTACCGCTGCCATCCAGATCGAGATTGACAGTGATTTTTGTCTCTGCGGTATTGCGGGTAACTTCAGCGGTGCGGTTCATCGTGCACTTTTCTACAAGGATTCTTTCAGGGCGGCCAACATCTTTCGATTCTCATCGGCGGTGCCAACCGTCAGGCGCAAGCAATTGGACAGCAGCGGATGCATTGTAGAAACGTTCTTCACCAGAACCTTGCGCAATTTCATACCTTCAAAGGTTTTGTCGGCAGCGGGCACGCGCAACAGGATCATGTTGGCCTCGCTGGGGTAAGCGCGCACGCCGGGCAAGTCGCTCAACGCCTGGAAAATAATAGCACGTTGCGCTCGCAGATCAAGCGCTTGAGCCGCAAATACTTCACTGTTTTCAAGCGCAAAGAGGGCACACTCGCAGTTCAGGACGCTCACGTTGTAGGGCGGTCGCACCTTGTCGATCTCGGCCATCAGCTCGCGTCGGCCCATCAGGTAGCCCAGACGAACGCCAGCCAGCCCGAATTTGCTGAGCGTGCGCAGCAGCAGCACATGGCGGTGGCGCGCCAGGCGGTCGATGTAGCTTTTGCTGGAAAACGGCTGGTAGGCTTCGTCGATAACGACCAGCCCGGCGTATTCACCCACCGCCAAAATGATGCGCTCCAGCACCGCGTCGTCCCACAGGTTGGCAGTGGGGTTGTTGGGGTAGGCCAGGTAGGTAATGGCGGGTCGGTGAATGGCGATGGCCTCCAGCATGGCCCGCTCGTCGAGTTCAAAGTCGGTAGCCAGCGGCACGCCGTGGAACGCCAGCCCCTGCAATTGCGCGCTCATGGCGTACATCACAAACCCCGGCACGGGTGCCAGCAGGCTGGCGTTCTTATACCCGTTGGCCGCGCTCGGCGGCACGGCGCAGGCCAGCGCCAGCAAGCTGATGAGTTCATCCGAGCCATTGCCCAGCATGAGATCGAAGCCCTCGGGCAATTGCGCGTACCCGGCCAGCGCACAACGCAAGTCGTTCACACGCTCACCTGGATAGCGATTGAGCGCCACCGCGCCGAGGCGTTGCCCTAGTTTTTGCTGCAACGCCAGCGGCAAACGATGCGGATTTTCCATCGCATCGAGCTTGACCATTCCGCTGGAGTCTTGAACGGCATAAGCGTGCATGGCTTGCACGTCAGGGCGGATGCGGGAGCTGTTGCGTGATGGCAAATTGGTCATCTCAAGTCGCTTGGCATGAATTCGTCACCTGTCAGGCAAGTGCCGACAAAAGAGAGGGCGGTCATGGGCATCGACTCCGGGAAAGGGATGGGACCCTATTGAAACGCAACTCGCCCATCGACAATGGTGCAACGCACACGACCGGGCAATTCATAGCCCGAGAACGGCGTGTGTTTGCCCTGGCTGCGCAAGGCATCGGGCTGCACGGTCCAGGCCGCGCCCGGGTCGAACACGCACAGATCAGCCGCGCCCCCTGGCACCAGGCATCCGATACGGCCTTGTCTCTTCCCCAGCGCCGCGCCCAGCACGCTGGCTGGCCCACTGGTAATGACCTGCAGGGCACGTGCCAGACTGACGCCACTGTCCTGGCTCCATTTGAGCGCCAGACTGAGCAGCAATTCAACACCGGTGGCACCCGGCTCACTCTCGGCAAACGGCAGCGCCTTGGCGTCTTCTCCCACCGGCGTGTGATCCGACACCAGCGCATCAATGGTGCCGTCAAGCAAACCGGCGCGCAGGGCGTCACGGTCGCGCTGCTGCCGCAGGGGCGGGTTGAGGCGGGCGCGGCTGTCAAAGTAGCCAATGTCGGCATCGGTCAAGTGCAGCGAATTGATGCTGACGTCGCAAGTGACGTTGAGGCCATCGAGCTTGGCCTGGCGCACCAACGCCACGCCAGCAGCGCTGCTGAGCCGACACAAGTGCACGCGTGCACCGGTGGCGCGCATCAGCTCAAAAATCGTATGCAAAGCAATCGTTTCGGCCGCCACCGGCACACCGGCCAGACCCAGACGGGTGGCCAACGCGCCACTGGCGGCTACACCTTGGCCCAAAAACAATTCTTGCGGGCGCAGCCACACGGCATAACCAAAACTGCTGGCGTACTGAAACGCACGCAGCATGACTTGCGTGTTGGCCAACGGCACTTCGGCCTGACTGAAAGCAACACAACCGGCATCGGTCAGCTCCGCCATTTCCGCGAGCAACTCGCCGGCCAGATTGCGCGTCAGTGCACCCAGGGGATAAACCCGCGCCTGTCGCAGCTTTTCGGCGCGAAAGCGAAGCATCTCGACCAGCCCGGGTTCATCCAGCACCGGCTCGGTATCAGGCAGGCAAACCAGACTGGTCACGCCACCGGCCACCGCTGCCGCCATTTCGGATTCGAGCATGCGTTCATGTTCATGGCCTGGTTCGCGCAAACGCACCGCCAAATCCACCAGACCAGGCACAACAATGCAGCCAGTGGCATCAATGGTCTGATCTGGCTGGAACTCTGATGCTATGTTTTTAATAGCCAGAATCACCCCATTTGCAAGGGCCAGGTCCGTAATTTCGTCAAACCCACGGGCCGGATCGACGACCCGGCCGCCCTTGATCAGAATTGCCGTCAGTGTCTTCATATCAGGCCTCATTCCCCGCCACGATGCTCATCGCCGCCATTCGCACAGCGATGCCAAAAGTCACCTGCGACAGAATCACACTTTGCTTGCCATTCGCCACCGCCGAGTCAATCTCGACGCCACGGTTGATCGGCCCAGGGTGCATCACGATAGCGTCCGGCTGAGCCCACTGCAGCCGCTCTGGCGTCAGGCCAAAGCTCTTGAAAAACTCCTGGCTGGAAGGCAACAGCGCACCGCTCATACGCTCGTTTTGCAGACGCAGCATGATGATGACATCAGCCCCTTTGATGCCCTCTGCAAGCGTGTGACAAACGCGCACTCCCATCGGAGCCATGTCAGACGGCACCAGCGTTTTCGGCCCCACCACCCGCACCTCGGCACAACCGAGCGTGTTGAGGGCATGAATATCAGAGCGCGCCACGCGCGAATGCAGTACATCGCCAACAATCGCCACCGTCAGGTTGGAGAAGTCCTTTTTGTAGTGCCGAATGGTGTACATATCGAGCAAGCCCTGCGTCGGGTGCGCATGGCGGCCGTCACCCGCATTGATCACGTGCACGTGCGGCGCCACATGCTGGGCAATCAGGTAGGGCGCGCCGGACTCGCTGTGGCGCACCACAAACAGGTCGGCCGCCATGGCGCTCAGGTTGGCAACGGTGTCGAGCAGCGTTTCGCCTTTGGTGGCTGATGACTTGGCAATGTCGAGATTGATCACATCGGCACTGAGCCGCTTGGCGGCGATCTCAAAGGTGGTGCGGGTGCGGGTTGAGTTCTCAAAAAACAGGTTGAACACGCTTTTGCCACGCAACAGTGGTACTTTCTTGACTTCGCGGTTGCCGATGCTGACGAAATTGACCGCCGTGTCGAGCACCTGGGTCAGGATGCTCTTGGGCAAACCCTCAGTTGAGAGCAGGTGAATCAGCTCACCGTTTTTGTTGAGCTGAAGATTGCGTTGGTACAGCATGGATTAGCGTGCCCTTAAGTTGAAACTGAACACCCCCGCCTCGCTGCGTGCCAGCGTCAAGGACTGGGTGGCGGGCAAAGTGACGCGGGCGGCACAAATATCCGCCTGAATCGGCAACTCGCGCCCGCCTCGATCCACCAACACCGCCAGTTTGATGCTGGCAGGGCGCCCGAAGTCAAACAGTTCGTTCATGACCGCGCGAATGGTGCGGCCGGTGTAGATCACATCGTCCAGAAGAAGAATGTGCGCGTCATTGACGTCAAATGAAATCTGTGTCTGGGCGGCGGCGGTCATACCGCGCCGGGCGTGATCATCCCGGTGCAGAGAAGACGAGATCACTCCCGGCTGCTCAGTGAGTTTGAGGTCGCGCTGCAAACGCTCGGTCAGCCAGGCCCCGCCCGATGTCACGCCAATCAAACGCATGCCGGGGCGCCACAGCGCTCGTACGCCAGCGAGTAACTCAAGGTACAGCGCCTCGGCGTCCAGCACCAATGTGCTCATGCAATACTCCTCAAAAATTGTTCAAGAATAATACAGGCCGAAGTGGCGTCCGCATCTTTTGCGCCCATCGACAGCGCCTCTGTGGTGCTGTAGCGCTCATCAACTTCAAACACCGGCAGCTTGAAGCGGCCAGCCAACTGGCGTGCAAAACGCCGGGCCCGAACGGTATTTTCGTGCTCGGTCCCGTCGGGGTGAAAAGGCACGCCCACCACCAACGCATCGGGCTGCCACTCATGCAACTGTTTCTCAATCTTGACAAAACGAGCATCGCCTTCAGCCGCAATTGTGCCTTGCGGTTGGGCACTGCGCAGCAGACGGTTGCCAACCGCAAAACCAGTGCGTTTGAGACCAAAGTCAAATGCCAGAAAGGTCTGCAGACTGGCATCAACTTGCACTGAGACCAGATTCGCTTGAAGCTTGGAAACAGGCTCAAGCATGGATTGATCGAGCCTGCTCATGCATGCCCCGCATCCGGCGATAACATCCACGACTCCAGACCGAGCAGCAGAAGCGCCTGGTCGTATCGCTGTGCCACCGGTGTATCAAAAATAACACTGTTATTGGCGGCAACAGTCAACCAACTGTTTTCAGACAGCTCTGACTCCAGTTGCCCTTCACCCCAAGCGGCATAACCCAATGACACCAGCACCTTGCGCGGCCCGGCACCGGTTGACAAGGCCTCAAGAACGTCTTTCGAGGTGGTCATCTCCAGTCCGCCAGGGATGGTCATGGTCGAGGCATAAACTGACTCGGTCGGCTTGTCCGCCTGCGCAAAGGTAGGCTCATGCAAGACAAAGCCGCGCTCAGTCTGCACTGGCCCGCCCAGAAACACCGGTGCGTTTGAGAGGTCCGCGCGGCACAGCGGCAGCTCCACCTTTTCAAACAAACGCTTCAAGTCAATATCGCAAGGCTTGTTGATCACCAGCCCGAGCGCGCCGCGCTCACTGTGCTCACACAGATACACCACACTGCGGGAGAACATGGCGTCCTGCAAACCAGGCATGGCGATCAAAAAATGATTCGTCAGGTTGGTCAGGGCAAAAGCGTGCGGCATGCGGCAATTTTAACGGTCATGATGGGCAAGCAATTCAATTCAGGATTTTCAACCCGGTGAGTCAGAGAGAAAAGTCTGACCCCGAGGGCAAGTTCATCCGCAACCTGCCGCACCTGGCCGGGTTACCGAGAAAGTCATTCACGCTCCCTGGAGCGCAAAAGCGCTGGAATTGAAAATGGCCGACGTGGCACTGGGCCAAAACTACCCGCTGCCGATCGTGTCGCATGACACCGCGCGCGCCCTGACACTGCAACGCTACGCCCTGGTACAAGGAACGCTATATATTTAGTAGCTGGTTACGCAGATTGGACGCTCGCCAGAAGCGTATTTAGCTCTCAACAAGGGTGGCGCAATAGTGCCGCACCAAGCCAATCAGTTCTTCCTCGGAATAGGGCTTGCCCAGATAGTGATCCACCCCCAACTCACGGGCGTGCTCGCGATGCTTCTCGGCAATGCGCGAGGTAATCATGATGACCGGGAGGTCACGCAGTTTGGCGTCGGCTCGGATATTGCGAACCAGATCAAAGCCATCCATGCGCGGCATTTCAATATCAGACAACACCACAGCGGGCTTCTCTTCCTGCAAACGCTCCAGCGCCTGCAAGCCATCGTTGGCCAGCGCCACCCGGAAGCCTTCACGTTTAAGCAGGCGCTGGGTGACACGGCGCACCGTAATTGAGTCGTCCACCACCAGCACCAACGGGGCCTGAGCAATACTGGACCGCAGCGGAGCCTGCGCCCCGGCGCTATCCCGGTCCCCCGTTTGCCCCGCCTGCAGACTCAGACGGCGCGCCTGTTCGCCATAAACCGACGCCAGTGCCACCGGGTTGTAAATCAAGACCACCGCGCCCGAAGCCAACACCGACAAGCCGGTCAAACCAGGCAAGCGCGCCAACTGCGGCCCAAGGTTTTTAACCACCACTTCCTGGTTGCCCAGCACTTCATCCACGTGGGCGGCAACCCGTTGACCAGCACTTCGGAAAATAACCACAGGCAGGGTCTTGCCCGGGGTGTCGCTGCTGTGACCTGAGGCCTGCAACAGCGAGCCACCCCAGAAAAACGGAACTTGTTCACCCGAAAACTCAAACACCTGGGTCTGATAGGCGCGATCCACATCAGCCACCGGTACCCGTCGCACCATCTCGACCAGATTCGCCGGCACACCAATCACCAGGTCACGCATGCGCAACATCACCACGTTAGTAACCGCTGTGGTCAGCGGCAGCACCAGCTTGAACTTGGTCCCCTGCCCACGCTCGGTCGATATTTCAATGCGGCCACCCAAGGCATTGACCTCGGCGCGAACGACATCCAGACCAATGCCCCGCCCTGCCAGCTCTGTAACCTGGGCGGCAGTTGAAAAGCCGGGAACGAAAATCAGGTCGGCAAGCTCTGAATCAGTCAAGGAATCAGCGGCCGACAGGTGACCCGTAGCGAGCGCTTTTTTGCGGATCAGATCCAGCTCCAGACCGGCACCATCGTCACTGAACTCCAGTGTCACGTCGTTGCTTTGCTGGTGCAGTTGCAGGGTGATCGTGCCCGCAGCCGGCTTACCCGCTTCAGCGCGAACCACCGGGTCCTCAATGCCATGCACGACGGCATTGCGCAGCAAATGCTCAAACACCGGCGCCATGCGATCCAGCACGCCGCGGTCCATATCCAATGAACCGCCTTTAATATCAAGCTTGACCTGCTTCCCGAGGTCCTTGGAGGCCTGTCGAACGACGCCGTACAAACGCTCCGAAATCCCGTCAAATTCAACCATCCGGGTGCGCAGCAGATCATGCTGCAACTCGCGCGCCTGCCGCCCTTGGGCAATCAGGTCGTCCTCACTGCCTTCAACCGCACGCTGCAGACTGCGCTGCACCGTGGCGACGTCGCTGACTGATTCGGCCATCATCCGGGTCAGCTCCTGGACCCGGGTAAAGCGGTCGAACTCCAGTGGGTCAAAGCCCTGCGCGGAGTCTTTGGCCTGCGCCAGTCGCGACTGCATCTGGGACTCGGACTGCAATTCAATGTCACGTAACTGACTCCTCAAACGGTTCAGGTTGCCAGTCAATTCAGTCAAAGAGGCACGCAGTTGACCCAGGCGGGACTCCAGCCGGGAGCGCGTAATCATGACCTCACCGGCCTGATTGACAAGTCGATCCAGCAATTGCGCACGCACGCGAACGTTTTGGCTGGCGCCTTGCCGCAGGGGCACAAACGCCGTGCGCCCTGGCTCGGCGCGCCGGCGTTCTGCCAGCGGCGCGTTGTCTAAAAGCGCGAACGCTGAAGTCTGAGCGGCAGGCAGCAGGTCTTCGGCAACCGGGCTTGCTTCAGGCAAACTCAGCGCTTGCTCAGGCGTGGCGCGCAGCCGATCAAATTCAACTTGAATCGCATCAAATCGGTTCAGCAAAGGCTCCAACTGGCTCACCTGCAAAGACTCAGTGCCGAGCTGCTCTATGGACGACTCCATGCGGTGAGACATGGCGCCCAGATGCATGGCACCGGCCAGACGCCCGCTGCCCTTGAGAGTGTGCAGAACCCGCAGGACTTCACTGCGTGCGCCCAGATTGTCCGGGCGCGCTGTCCATTGCCGCAGGGCACCGCCTAGCTGTGGCAACAACTCAAGCGCCTCTTCTTCAAAAATTGGGAACAGATCAACATCGAGTAGCTCATGCACATCAATCGCGGCATCCTTGTCAGCCAGATCGACCTCAGCGGCAGCAGGAATGCTGGCCGACGCTGTCACTTCTGGTTCGACTGCTGCAACCGCTGCCACCTCCAGCTTCTGATCAGCCAGGAAGTCAAGTTGGATTTCCGGCTCCAGCGTGGCTTCAGGCTTGAAAACATCTTCAACATTCCCCACAACGGATATGAATTCCGTGTCAAGAATCGCTTTGAGCTGATCGAGCACGGCGGGATCAGCCTGCTTGAGAAATCCGGCTGCAAATTGATGCAGCAAGCGACGAATATCTTCTGCCGCCGCAATGAATACCTGGGCGTGCTCCGGCAAGCCCTGGCCATAAAGCTGCACATGCTGCAAGGCCTGCTCCAAGTCACGCGCCAGCTCGGACAAGGCCATAAACCCGACGGTGCCCGAACACCCGGTCAGAGAATGTGCCAATGCCACCGTACTATCCGCGAGCGGCCGATGCAATTCCAGAGCCCATTCGCTCAACTCTGTGAGCAAGCGGCGTGACAACTCATCCGCCTCATTCAAATAGACGTTGTAAAGAGGAATCCCGATGCGCAAGTCCCCGATTACCTTGACCTGCTCTTCCAGATCTGACTGCACCGGGCTGACCGACTCAGGCTCCGGCTGAACCTCTTTCGGAACCATCGGTGCCACGCCAGGTTCGGACGGCGCCGTCTCCTTTTCGTCCGCCGCAACCAGTTCTTCCAGTGGCGATTGGGTGACTTCGAGACTGCCACCAAAATCAAAGTCAATCAAGTCCGGCGTCACGGCCTCGGTCTCGACCGCCGTTGGCGCTGACACATCGACAGTGGTGATTTTCCCGGAGCCGCCCACCATGGCGTCGACGGCACCGAAGTCCAGCATCTGGGTTGATTCAAAATCAGCCTGTTGTGTTTCAACCGGCGCTGGCGCGGCTTCAGTCTCACCCGGCAGAACCAGCTCAAGTTGCCTGTTATCGAGGCGCATCGCATCTGCAACAGTGCGAAACAACTGGGCATTCCACTTCGCGTCGTCTCCGCTGGCAATGTCTTCAACCCACCGACTGAATCCCTGTAGCGCCTTGCCCGAAAGACGGACCAACCCATCACTGGCCGGCTTCTGCTCGGCCAGCCAGCTATTGAGTACCTGTTCCATGGACCAGGCCGCCTCACCAAACTCGTTGAGCCCGACCATGCGTGAGCTACCTTTGAGCGTGTGAAAGGCGCGCCTCAATGTCGTTTGCTGGGTCATGTCGGTCGGCGCGCCAGCGAGTTCCTTGACCGCACTGATTCCGGCTTCAACCACTTCCCGCGCCTCTTGCAAGAAGATATCCTTCAACTCGGTCTCGTCGTCATCCACCGACTCGGCAATGCCTTCCTTCACCCGCTCAAGCGTTTGACCAGCCGGTGCAACCACGGCTTCAACCGGCGCAACTTGTTGTGCGCCCAGAGCAGACAAATCCACACCAGCAGGACGCTCTGTCGCCGCGCCAGGCAGCGGAGCGATCTGACCGGTCTTTTCACGCCCCATCAAAGGCTTGAATTCACCCAACTCCTCGTCATAAAGAAACAGATTTTTGGCCAGCGCACGCTGATAACTCAGCATGTCAATCAAAAACCCAAGGGCACCCAGGCTGTTGCCCAACTTCTCAAAAATACCCGTGCGTGCGGCCTGGACGTCGATATGGTCGACCAGGAACTTCTCAACGCTGTCACGCATGCGCACGGCGGCCAGCGCGGCCTGATCAAGACCCAACACCGAAAAAACTCCCCGCATCTGAGCCAGTTGGCTCGGTACCTCATGCAATGGCAATTTATCGAGCGGATTGCGGAAGAACGCATCCAGCGATTTTTCAACGCCCCCTAGCGTCGCTCGCAACTCGTCCACCACACTACCCATAATCTGACGATCACTGACCCTGCGGTACAACTCTTCCATCCAGCCCTCAAGCGGCTCGGGCTGCCCACCCGCATTGACGTGCTCGAGTCGCCTGGCAAGACTGGCGGTACGCTCAGCCATATGCGAGTCGGCTGGATCCATATCTTCATAGGAGGCCTCAAGATACAGCACGACTGTGGCCACTTCCATAGCCAATGCGGGCGCGGGTGCTTCACCCGAACGCGCCGTCGTTTCAATCGCCCGCGTCAGCGCATGCACCAAAGCACCACTTTGAGGGTGCATTTTCAGCACCGAATCACCGACCAGGCTAAATTGATCAGTCGCCACCTTCAGCCGGTTGGTATCCCCGCCAGCGAGCGCGGACCAAGTCTCGGTGGCGGCTGCGATGCGCTTGCGGGCCTGAACCAGCAAGGCCGGATCGAAACGTCCAAACCGCGGTGTCTCATAATCAAACGGCTTGGCCTGGGTTAGCCCGTAAGCGCCGCGTACCGCTGCGAGTACCGGCGCATCGGCTGGCTGCTTTGGAACCGCCTGCGCGCAGAAGAAAAGCAGATCCTGAACCAGGCGCTCGGAAATGACAGTTTCAGCCTGTGCGAGCATTCTGTATTGAAGAAGAATTCGGGACGCGGCGCGTTTGCCATAGACATCGGAGGGGCAAAGTCCCAAGGACACAGCCTCAAAATAACCCGCACAAATTTTCCAGAAAACGCGCGTTTGCAGCCCATGTTTGGCAGCGGCGAAACCCAGGCAAATCCCGCGCATGGCCTTTGCCGCCGCCCCGTCAGCGGATTTGACGACTTTCAGGACCAACCGGTCAAGGCGTGCCCGAATCTCTGGGTCATCATGCAGCGGGGGTGCCTCTTCAGGCAACACAACATCGATCCAGCGAAATTCAAGTGGCCACAAATCGGCCGGATGGACACGCTCATCGCCAACCAGTTCCAGCACGTCACGGTACTGGGGAAACAAGGCCACGGGCGATGCGTCTTTGCCCCTCAAAACCCCGTCCAGATATTCAGTCAACGCAAAGCTGGCACGTTCCACCTTGTTGGCTGCGTCAATGCTGCAAAGCTCGGGGCGCTGAACAAAGCGCTGAGCCAGTGCCTCCATGGCGCGCAACACCTTGGCCGGTGCCGCCATACCGACCATCTCAAGGGCACCCACCGCCTGATGGAGTTGCTGGCGGGCGATGCGCAACTGACTGGCATCAAGCGCCGCCAAATCCGAACCACGTGCCAATTCGGCATCACGCACAAAACGGCGTAGCGCTTTGGTCGCGCCATCAAGTGATCTACGCAGTTCATCAAGCACCCAGGCCAGCGGCCCTAGGTCGTGCGTTACCTGTTCATTTGTGCCAGTCAGGGCAGCGTTTTCTTGCATGGGTTCGTGCACTCCTGGAGAAAACAAGTTCAGATTGATGAGGTTCAGGCAATCTTGAACCGTGCCACAGACTGACGCAACTCGTCTGCCATTTTTGAGAGCTCACGAACTTGCGTTGCGGTAGACCGGGTACCTTCGCCGGTCTGCTCGGTCACCGCAGAAATGTGTTGAATACTTTCGGCCATCACGTTGGCCAGGTTGGCCTCACGTAATGTTGAACTGGAAATTTGCTCAATCAACTCAGCCAGACGACGTGACACCTGGTCAATTTCAGTCAGTGCGGTACCGGCGTCGTCAGACAGCCTGGCCCCCTCTACCACCCCTTGCGTTGATCGCTCCATGGCGCCAACCGCATCCTGCGTATCAGTTTGAATGGCCTTGACCAAGGCAGAAATCTGACGCGTTGCATCGGCTGAGCGCTCGGCCAGGCGCTGCACTTCCTCGGCCACCACCGAGAAGCCTCGGCCTGCCTCGCCCGCAGAGGCGGCCTGAATGGCCGCGTTCAGTGCCAGCACGTTGGTTTGCTCGGTAATGTCTGAGATCAGTTCCGTGATTTCACCAATTTCCTGGGACGATTCACCCAGACGCTTGATCCGCTTGGAGGTTTCCTGAATCTGGTCGCGAATTGAATTCATACCGCCAATGGTGTTTTGCACTGCCTTCAGGCCAACTTCAGCCGCTTGCAGCGATTGTCTGGCCACTGAAGCAGACTCCTGCGCCTGTGTCGATACATCGTTTATTCGAGCGGCCATATCAACGATCGAACGACCAGTTTCCCGAATTTCATGGAGCTGCTCATTGGACGCGGCTAGCAGTTCTGTAGAAGTTGTGTCCACATCAGCCGTGGTCTGCGCCACGCGGGTGACCGTGCTTTGCACGTTACCCACAAGCGATCGCAATTCCTCCACCGTGTAGTTGACCGAGTCCGCGATCGCCCCGGTGATGTCTTCGGTAACCGTCGCCTCCTGTGTCAAGTCGCCTTCGGCGACAGTCTGCAATTCGTTCATCAAACGCAAAATGGCGGCCTGATTGGCATCGTTCACCCGTTTGGCCTCTTGCCTCTGGCCCTCTGCATCCAGTCGCTGCGACTCTGCCAAAACCTGCCGCTTGCGACTGTCCTGGAGCTGGACGTAAGACAGGCCAGCCGCGCTAAGCAGAGCCAACAAGGCGGTCACCACCAACATCAGCAAGGCGGCGCCACCCAGACCCGATTGTGCAGAGAGCTTGCCCTGCAACTCTTCCAGACTTCGACGTAACGGCTCGCTGTCGCCAATAATGGAAACTTGGGCCTCTCTGGCCGAAACCAACCCCTGAAGATTGCCCAAAATAGCGCCCGCCTGGGTGCGGGTTTCCTCAAACAACTTGATCAAGGCCGCCAACTGTTCACGCGTCTGCGGATCTTTCGAGGCTGTCAAACGCAGTTCTGGGCTGCCGTCGAGCATGCCCTGCGCGATTTCCTTGAACGAGTTCAAGTCCTTACCGAGTAAGAAAACCGCCTCCGGGCTGACCCCCTCAACGGTCAAGAATTCGTTGGAAGACTTACCAATGCGCTGCGTCAACATCACCAACTGACCAGCGGCCGAGATTTCAGTGGCCGCCGCATTTTGCTGCAACTTGAGCGACGAGACCGTCTCCGCAATCTCCAGCAGATCCGACGATTGCCGATTAATAAGTCGAAGCGCTGCGCCCACTTGGGTCAGGATTTTCTGCTGCCCCATCACAACCCCGGCGTTCTTTTCCGCCCGGTCCACCAAGGGCGAGATTTTGTCCAATACCGGCTGGTAGTCTGCGCCCAGTGCATTCAAGCGCAGGTCACTGTCACCCACCTTGAGCCCACGTACCGACTTGGCCAGCACACCCGAGCTTTCCGAAACGTCCGGAAATGCCTCTTTACCACCCACCAACGCCTGCGAAACTGATTTCGCCAGACGTTGCGACTGCATCAAGGAAGTTCCGGTGGCCTCAATCTGTTGCGCCACCCGGTTTGCCTGACTTAACGTAAACGCCGTCACCATAGCGAGCAATACCAATGACAAACCAAGCAGAATTGACAACAGTCTCTGATGCTGGACCACCGTTCTTCTTCCGAGAACCGGAAGCGCAATGAGCTGATCGGAGGCCGCATCGGCCGCTTGGCCCGGGCTTGACTCGGCGTTCATCGGCGCTGCCGGTGGTGGCGGCTGATTGTCGTTCGTGCGCTGCATTTGTGCCGTCACCATCGGGTCGAGCGTGGCGTCGGGCATCGCCAGACTCAAACTTGAATCCCGCTCGGACTCGGGTGCTTTTTTGGCAAATAAGTTTTTCAGTTGATCAGCGACGGACATGATGAGACCTTAAATAGAAACTCAAGCACTAATGCTCAGAAATTCGGGAAGTTGCGACAAGGACTGCAGGTTGATTTCCTGCCATGGCACCCCATTGAGGTCGATAAACCGGCTACCAAAATACACCGGAGAATCCGCAGGAGGTGACACTGCTTCGGAAAAGGCGTCACGTTTGCGCAGTCCTGCCAATGCATCCACCATCAAAGCAACGTTGAGTTCCAACATTGCATTAAGAGTGACCACGCTGGCTTGTGCGAGCGACTGCTCGGTTCTGGCCGACGTCGATCCGTCAGTCAGAAAACTGGCCAGATCAACAACGCCATAAAGACCGCCGCGAAGATTTATCACGCCCATGAACCATGGGCGGGAATAAGGCACGTGTTGAACATTGACCAGCGGAAATATCTCGCCGGACTGCGCTAGCGGAAAAAGGTAGTTGGCTTCACCCGCCTTGACCGCCAGCCAGGAGGCTGAAACCCCCTCTGAGCGAGCCGCCTTCAATCGGCTTGCCAAGCGGGTCTGGAGTTCTCTGAGCGCTTCGCGATTAGCCATGGGTTGTCGACGACTTCAACCCAATGCCTTGATCTTGACCAGTAAATCGTCCACATCAATCGGTTTTGTAATGTAGTCACGCGCACCTTGACGCATACCCCAGACCCGGTCAGTTTCCAGACTCTTGCTGGTGCAAATAATGATCGGAATGTCTGCATACTCCGGCGTACGGCTAATCGACCTGGTCAATTGAAAACCGTTCTGACCCGGCATCACAATATCCATGAGAATCAAATCGGGCTTCTCTTCGGCCAGACGTCGAAGCGCTTCATCTGCGCTCTCGGCCGTGCGCACCGACATGCCATTTTTCTGCAACAGATTGCTCATGAACATCAACTCCGTTTTTGAGTCTTCCACGATCAATACTTTTTGGATAGCCATCAAATTGCTCCTTGGGTCACCTTGCCAAACTGCTGAACAGCCTGCAACAACTGGTCTTTGGTGAATGGTTTTGTCAAATAATCCTGCGCCCCGACCATGCGCCCACGCGCCTTGTCAAAAACACCATCCTTGGAAGACAGCATCACGATCGGCACAGTCGAGAACCGCGCATTGCGCTTGATAATGGCACAAGTCTGGTAGCCATCCAGTCTGGGCATCAGAATGTCACAAAAAATGAGATGGGGCTGGTAATCACTGACTTTGGCGAGCGCGTCAAAGCCATCTTCAGCGAGCATCACTTCGTGCCCGCCTTGCTTGAGAAAAATCTCTGCACTGCGACGGATGGTATTACTGTCGTCAATCACCAGAACTTTGAAAGTCGATCCAGTCGTATTCACAAAACAATGCTCCTGAACTGACGATTAATTTTATCGATGGTACTGATCCTCAAACCAGGCGCTCAAATCTGCACCATTTCGAAATCTTCCTTGCGGGCACCACATTCCGGGCAGGTCCAGTTAACGGGTACTTCGGACCACCGGGTGCCCGGTGCAACACCATGATCGGGGTCTCCGGTCGCCTCGTCATAAATCCAGCCACAAATCAGACACATCCATGTTTTAGTCTCGTTCACAGCTTAAAGGGCCTTCGAATAGAATGCAATCAATGAATCAGGGCGACACCAGTAATATACCCGCTGCGCGCCACAAGTCGCGCTATTCTGCCTGAAGAAAAACACTGGCTGCACCGATGACCTCTTCCACCGTTTTCCCAGTGGCCGACGACCAGCAACAGACATCAGTTCCTGCCTGCGTGATGGTGTTCAATGCAAATGACCCCAGCGGCGCAGGAGGTCTGGCCGCTGATGTCGGTGCCATTGCCTCGGTCGGTGCACACGCGCTACCCATTTTGACCGGCGCTTATGCAAGCGATACTGCGCAGATTTTCGACCACTTTTCACTCGACGAAGAGGCGGTGGTCGAACAGGCTCGCGCGGTCCTGGAGGATGTCCGGGTTGACGCTTTCAAGGTCGGTTTTGTCGGCTCACCGGAAAATCTCGGCGCAATCGCCGGCGTTGCCGCCGACTATGCGGATGTGCCTCTGATTGCCTACATGCCAGACCTCTCCTGGTGGGACGAACTCCAGATCGAACGATACCTGGACGCTTTCAAAGAGTTGATATTGCCTCAGACCACGGTGTTGGTAGGAAACCACAGTACCTTGTGGCGCTGGCTACTTCCAGACTGGAGCGCACAGCACAGTCCAAATGCGCGGGATATCGCCCGTGCCGCCCAATCCTCTGGCGTCCCCTACACACTGGTGACGGGTATGTTGCTGCCGGACTTATTCATTGACAACGTGATGGCATCAGCGAACACGGTGTTGATCAACGAGAAGTTTGAACGCTTTGAAGGCGTTTTTTCGGGTGCTGGCGACACACTCTCGGCCGCGCTTGCCGCACTGCTGGCCAGTGGCGATGACCTTTCAGAAGCCTTCACGGAAGCGCTCAGTTACCTCGATCGCTGTCTGGCGGGCGGCTTTCGCCCCGGCATGGGGCATATCGTGCCGGATCGCCTGTTTTGGGCCGAGCCTGCCAATGATTCAAAACCAGGGATCGATCAAACCGACCCTTCTTCCTCCACTACTTCTTCAATCGAACACGCCATCCCATGACACTCAACTCCGATCACAACACGCTGCTTTTCGAACGCGCCAAACGGGTGATCCCTGGCGGCGTCAATTCACCGGTGAGAGCCTTCAAGGCAGTTGGTGGCATCCCGCGTTTTGTCAAACGCGCCCACGGTGCCTATTTTTGGGATGCCAACGAGCAACGCTACATCGACTTTATTGGCTCCTGGGGGCCGATGATCCTGGGCCATGGTCACCCCGCCGTCGTCAAGGCGGTGCAAGACGCAGTGCTGGAGGGTTTTTCTTACGGTGCGCCAACCGAGCGCGAGATCGAACTGGCGGAGGAAATATTGCGCCTGGTACCGTCGATGGACATGGTGCGTCTGGTGAGTTCGGGGACCGAAGCCGCCATGAGCGTCATCCGTCTGGCGCGCGGTGCCACGGGACGCAGCAAATTCATCAAGTTCGAAGGCTGCTACCACGGTCATGCCGACGCCTTGCTGGTCAAAGCCGGCTCTGGTCTGGCCACCTTTGGCAACCCGACCAGTGCCGGTGTGCCGCCTGAAGTGGTGCAGCACACACTGGTACTCGAGTACAACAACATTGAGCAGCTCGAAGCAGCCTTTGCCCTGCAAGGCGACCAGATCGCCTGCCTGATGATGGAGCCGATCTGCGGCAACATGAACTTCGTGCGCGCCAGCGTGCCATTTGTCAAGCGCTGTCGCGAGCTCTGCACGCAATATGGCACGCTGCTGGTGTTTGACGAAGTCATGACCGGTTTCAGAGTGGCGCTGGGCGGCGCACAAAGTGTTTATGCAAAGCAGATTCCCGGCTTCGAGCCCGATATGACCGTCATGGGCAAGGTCATTGGCGGCGGAATGCCACTGGCCGCTTTTGGTGCCAAGCGCTCGGTCATGGAGCACCTGGCGCCGCTGGGCGCGGTCTATCAAGCTGGCACACTCTCAGGCAATCCGGTGGCCACCGCCTGCGGCCTGGCCACCTTGCGTCAAATCAGCAAGCCCGGCTTTTATGAGGACTTGGGTCGAAAAACCCGATCCTTGATCAACGGCTTGACCCAGGCGGCCGATGGCGAGGGCGTTGCTTTCTGCGGCGACAGCGAAGGCGGCATGTTTGGTTTCTTCCTGCTGGCCGCTTTGCCCCAAAACTACAGCCAGGTCATGAAGAGCAACAGTGATCATTTCAATCTGCTCTTCCACGGACTGCTGGATCGCGGCGTCTATATCGCCCCGGCGTTGTATGAGGCCGGTTTTGTCAGCGCCGCACATACCGATGCCGACATTGCCGCCACGGTGCAGGCAGCGCATGAAGTTTTCAGGTTGCTCTCAAAACAGTAGCAATTTGGGCATGCAAGCTCAGGGCGGCACCCCGCATTGACAGCACAGCAGCAGCGCCAGCCGGTGCAAAGCCTGCCAGCCATCCGTTGGCCAGTCGGGCTGCTTCAAGCCTTTCACGATCCCATCGACCTGGTGCGCAGCTTGCAGCAAGTTGGCTAATGCAGCGTCGCTGAGGCGAGGCAGCACACGCTCAAACAGGCGCTCTTTGACACCCCACACGCGTTGTTCGCGCAACGCCATGGGCAATGGGCGACCTTGACCGATCGCATCTTTGACGCGCTTGAGTGCGCGAATGTCCTCACTCAGCGTGTAATGCACCAGCACCTGCGCCTCACCCTCGGCCTGCAAACCGTCCAGCATGCGCTGCACGCGAATAGTCTGGCCTGCCAGCACGGCTTGCGAGAGTTTGAAAACATCGTAGCGTGCCACGTTCAAAACGGCACTTTCAACCTGCTCAAAGCTCAATACAGCTGCGTCCGCCTTGGGAAAATCGACCGGGAATAACAGCGCGAGTTTCTGGATCTCCTGATGTGCGGCCAATAAATTGCCTTCCACCCGGTCGGCAAAAAACTGCAAAGTGCGTTGCCCTTCTTCGCCGTCAGCGACGCGCTGGCCTTGCGTTGAGAGGCGCTGCGCTATCCACTGCGGCAAGGCATTGCGCTCGACCGGTTCAACCCCAATGGTGAGCCCAAAACGCTCCAGCGCGGCAAACCACGCGTTGTCTCTGGCCTTTTTGTCCATTCTGGGCAGCATGACCAGGGTCAGCGTCGAATCGCTGCCACTGGCTTGTTGCGCCAGTTGTTGAATCGCCGTGCTGCCCGCCAGACCGGGTTTGCCGCTGGGGATGCGCAGCTCAACAATTTTTTTATCGGCAAACAGGCTCAACGACCCACCCGCCGCGAGCACCTCACTCCAGTCGAACTGGTTGCCAGTCACGGTGTGCACGCTACGCTCGCTAAAGCCCTGGCTGCGGGCCGCAGCGCGAATCGCATCCGCCGCTTCCTGGATCAACAGCGGCTCATCGCCGTGCAGCGTGTAAAGGCTTTTCAGGCCTTTGTGCAGATGGTTGGCGAGTTGATTCGGGGCTAACTGCATATCTATTCGGTTCAGGACGAAGCTTGTTCACTACGTGTAACGGCGGTCTGTCCCACAAGTTCTCACGATAATTTGACGCTCGCCAGACGGCGCATGAGTTGCTGCACGATGTCGGTTTGCATGTCGCGGTACAGCAAAACTTCTTCGGCCTCCTTGGCCAGCACGGCGGATTCATTGAAGCTGATGTCGCGCTGTTGCAGGATTTCGGTCTCGGGTGTGAGCTCTTGGCCGTCTGGCTTGCGCACCCTGAATTTCACCCGGATGCGCAACTGAAACTCACGCACCTGACCCGAGCTGTTGACACCGACCACCGTTTTCTCACGCTGCTCCTGCACGATGTCGAGCACCACCTGGGCCTGCATCAACGACTCATCGGCGGCCAGCACACGCACCGCACTGGCAACCGAACGGCGCAGTTCAATGGCGAGTGCTCCGCCCGGATTGGGCATGATCGCAAGCGTTTGAAAAGCATAGTTTTGATTGCCACGCAGCTTGAAGCCGCAGGCCGCCAATGCCAGGCCGGCCAGACTGGCCTGACTGATCAACACAAGAGTCGCGCGACGGGTCATATCTTGGTTCAGATCACCACGTTGACCAAGCGTCCGGCAACGACAATGACCTTTTTGATGGCAACGCCTTTGGCCTGTTTCTGGGATACCTGGCTGTCAATCGCCGCCCGTTCTATTGCCTCTTTCGAAGCGCCGCTTGGCACCACGATCGAGCCTCTGAGTTTGCCGTTGATCTGCAACATCAACTCAATTTCATCCTGCGCCAGGGCAGACGGATCAACCTTGGGCCAGGGTGCATCGAGCAGATCACCCAGCGCATCGGCGTAACCCAAACACTGCCAGAGACTGTGCGTGATGTGGGGTGCCGCTGGATACAAGCAACGCAGCAAAATGCTGAAACCTTCGATCACTGCCACTGAGGCACCGGCAGGTTGCGTAGTTTTGAAGTCTTCCAGTGCGTTGATCATCTTCATCGCGCCCGAGACCACCGTGTTGTATTGCATGCGCTGGTAGTCGTAGTCCACCTGCTTGAGCACGCTGTGGATTTCCCGCCGCAGGGCTTTGGCTTCTTTTCCAAACTCTACATCTTTTAGGCCTCTAGGAGCCGTCAAACTTGTGTAAGATGCTATATCATTAATAGCATACAGCTTGCTGCCAAAAGCCCAGACGCGGCGCAGAAAGCGGTAGCTGCCTTCCACTGCCGCATCGTTCCACTCCAGCGTGGCCTCGGGCGGAGCGGTAAACATGGTGTACAGGCGCGCTGTATCGGCGCCGTATCTGTCGATCAGGTCCTGCGGATCGACACCATTATTCCTGGACTTGGACATGGTGCCGATGCCCTCATAGTCAATCAAAGTACCCGCCGGCAAGTCGCCCACCGCGTTGATCAGCCGGGCCGCCACCACTTTGCCACTGTCGTCCTGCATCGGCGCCACATCCTTGGGCCAAAAATAGTCTTTGCCGCCCTTGTCAGTCTTGCGCGAGTAAATGTGGTTCAGCACCATGCCTTGCGTGAGTAGCTTGGTAAAGGGCTCATCGACCTTGACCAGGCCCAGGTCGCGCATCACCTTGGTCCAGAAGCGCGCATACAGCAGGTGCAGGATGGCGTGCTCAATGCCGCCAATGTACTGATCCATCGGCATCCAGTAGGCGGCGCCTTCGGCCACCATCTGGCTGGTATTGCCTGGATCGCAGTAGCGCATGAAATACCATGAGCTATCAACAAATGTATCCATGGTGTCGGTCTCGCGCCGCGCTGGCGCGCCGCAGATCGGGCAGACGACACCCGCATGGAAACCTTCATGCTTGTTGAGCGGGTTACCCGAACCGTCGGGCACGCAGTCTTGGGGCAGCAGCACCGGCAAGTCTTTTTCGGGCACCGGCACGGCACCGTGCTCGGGGCAGTGGATGATGGGGATCGGCGTGCCCCAATAACGCTGACGGCTCACGCCCCAATCGCGCAGGCGCCAAGTGGTCTTCCTCTCGCCCAGTCCCGCCAGTTCCAACTTTCGCACCACCGCGTCCACCGCCTCCTG
>JADGRK010000094.1 GCA_017880985.1 Rhodoferax sp.
TGCCCATCAGCGCGTTGTCGTAGCCGGTAATGTGGCTGCCGACAAAGGCCGGCGTGTGGGCAAACGGCACATCGAAGTCTTCCGGCACGCTGCCCTTTTGCTTGCTGGTCTTGATGAAGGCGTCGACGTCGTCGCCGATCACTTCGGCCATGCAGGTGGTGGAGACGGCGATCATGTCGGGCTTGTACAGACTGTAGGCATTGGACAGGCCGTCCACCATGTTGTTCAGGCCGCCGAACACCGCCGCGTCTTCCGTCATGGAGGAACTGACGCAGGAGGTGGGCTCCTTGAAATGGCGCGAGAAGTGCGAGCGGTAGTAGGCCACACAGCCCTGGCTACCGTGCACAAAACTCAGGGTCTTGGCAAAGCCGTTGGCGACAAACACCGCGCCCAGCGGCTGGCAGGCTTTGGCCGGATTCACGGTCAATGAATCGCGGGCAAAGTTTTTCTGTTTGTAGTCTTCGGTCTTGGTCCATTCGACGGTTTGCGCCACCGTCTCGTCGGAATGGTTGAACTCGAACTGCTTTTTCTTGGCGAAGAGTTCTTGGTACTCGGGCTCACGGAACAGCAGTTCGTGGTCGATGATCTTGTCGGCTGATTGAGGCATGGTCTTTCTCCGTGTATGTGTGGCAGATCAGGATTTCCAGGGAGCCTTGGTCAGACCCCAGATCGGGCTGGAGATGGCCATGTCCATGTCGCGGGCAAAGATGGCAAAGCCGTCGTAGCCGTGGTAGGGGCCGGAATAATCCCAACTGTGCATCTGGCGAAACGGCACGCCCATTTTCTGGAACACGTACTTCTCCTTGATGCCGGAACCAACGAGGTCGGGTTTGACCTTGTCGACGAAATGTTCGAACTCGTAGCCGGTCACGTCGTCATAGATCAGCGTACTGTCCTTGATGTAGTGGGTGGTGCGCTGGTAGTCGTCGTTGTGGCCGAATTCGTAGCCGGTGCCGACCACTTCCATGCCCAGGTCTTCGTAGGCGCCGATGACGTGACGTGGGCGCAGACCGCCGACGTACAACATCACGGTCTTGCCCTGCAGACGCGGCTTGAACTTGTCCACCACGGCCTGCATCAGCGGCTTGTACTTGGCGATCACTTCTTCGGCTTTGGCCTTGATGGTGTCGTCAAAATGGCCGCCGATTTCGCGCAGACTTTTCTCAATCATGGTCGGGCCGAAGAAGTTGTATTCGACCCATGGAATGCCGTACTTCTCTTCCATGTGACGGCTGATGTAGTTCATCGAGCGGTAGCAGTGCAGCACGTTGAGCTTGGCCTTGGGCGTGTTCTCGATCTCGGCGATCGAGCCGTCGCCGGACCATTGCGAAATCACGCGCAATCCCATTTCTTCCAGCAGGATGCGGCTGGACCAGGCGTCGCCGCCGATGTTGTAGTCGCCGATGATTGCCACGTCGTAAGGTGTCGAGACAAACTCGGGGTGCTTGTCGGGATCGACCTTGTCAAAGACCCAGTCCCGGATCCCGTCGTTGGCCAGGTGGTGGCCCAGCGACTGGCTCACGCCGCGGAAACCCTCGCAGCGCACCGGCACAATGGTGTGGCCTTCGAGCTCCTTTCTCTTCTTTTTCGACACCGCTTCGATGTCGTCGCCGATGAGGCCGATCGGGCATTCGGACTGGATCGAAATCCCCTTGTTCAACGGGAACAGCACCTGGATTTCGTCGATGATCTTGTCCAGCTTCTTGTCGCCACCGAACACAATGTCCTTCTCCTGAAAATCGGAGGTGAACTGCATCGTGACGAAGGTGTCTATGCCAGTGGTGCCGATGTAATAGTTGCGGCGCGCCGCCCACGAATACTGACCGCAGCCGACCGGGCCGTGGCTGATGTGGACCATGTCCTTGATCGGACCCCAGACCACGCCTTTCGAGCCGGCGTAAGCGCAG
Source organism: Rhodoferax sp. (assembly GCA_017880985.1). Taxonomy (GTDB): domain Bacteria; phylum Pseudomonadota; class Gammaproteobacteria; order Burkholderiales; family Burkholderiaceae_C; genus Rhodoferax. Next base: position 1,908 of record JADGRK010000094.1, read on the forward strand.
CCGCGGATGGTCATCACGCCAGGCAGCGACTTGATATTGGACTTGACGCCGCAGTCGGGCTTGCCGTCTTCGAACGTGCCCAGGTGCTTGGCGCGCCTCTTGGCCATCTTTTCGGGATAGGCTTTCAGCACTTCATCAATCAGGGCCTTGTTTGTGGTCTTGCGCTCTTCAACGGTGGCGGTCATGGGGGAACTCCAGTAGGTAAATGTTTTCGTCTGGTAGAAAGCCGGCCCGATTCATCTTGCGGCGAATCAGGCCGTGCTCAGTACCTCTTAGGCGGCAGCCAGCTCTGCAGCAGCCAGTGCTGCAGCGGCCTTGCCGACTTGTGATTCGTCGATCACGTCCATGATCCCGAATTCCATCAGCATGTCTTCGAGCTGGTCCATGGTGATGGGGGTAGGAATCGTGCCGTTGCCAGCGTTGTTGTGAATCTTGCTGGCGAGCGTGCGGTACTCGGCAGCCTGCTTAGAGTCAGGCGCGTACTCGATCACCGTCATGCGACGCAATTCAGCGTGTTGCACGATGTTGTCGCGTGGCACAAAGTGAATCAGCTTGGTACCCAACATGCCCGCCAGCGCGTCCGCGAGTTCCAGTTCCTTGTCGGTCTGTCGCTCATTGCAGACCAAGCCGCCCAAACGCACACCGCCGGAATTGGCGTATTTCAATACACCCTTGGAGATGTTGTTGGCCGCGTACATGGCCATCATTTCGCCCGACATGACGATGTAGATTTCCTGCGCCTTGTTTTCACGGATGGGCATCGCGAAACCGCCGCATACCACGTCACCCAGCACGTCGTACGACACATAGTCCATGTTGTCGTAAGCGCCGTTTTCTTCCAGGAAGTTGATTGATGTGATCACGCCGCGGCCAGCACAACCAACGCCAGGCTCCGGGCCACCGGACTCGACGCAACGGATGTTCTTGTAGCCAATCTTCATCACGTCTTCGAGCTCGAGATCCTCCACAGAACCAGCTTCTGCAGCCAGTGACAGGATGGTGTTCTGTGCCTTGGCGTGGAGAATCAGACGGGTGGAGTCGGCTTTGGGGTCGCAGCCGACGATCAGGATTTTCTGACCCAGGTCGGACAGCGCCGCCAGGGTGTTTTGTGAAGTGGTCGATTTGCCGATGCCACCTTTGCCATAAAAGGCGATTTGCCGAAGTTTAGCCATTGCAGTACTCCATTAAGAAAGATTAAGAACCAAGGTTGCGTTGCCGCGACTAGGTCAGCCTTTCGTGCCTGTTGGTCTTGTTTCTTTAGGTTCACGTCGGCCGGACTGGTGTCCGCGCAGCTTCACTATTGCAGCTTCCGTGCCATGCTTTTATGGCAATCGATGCGGTGCTGAAAATTGCCTCCATCCCAGAGGGAACGCGACGTTTTGCGGAGACTTTGAGGAGGGCATTTGCACTTTGTCCGTTTCCCGACAAAACGGCGCACCGTGTCGCAAAGATTCCTGCATCGATAGTCCGCAGGACCGGTTTATGTCGCGTTTGCAGGGTGCCGCACGCGGTTCGTGCCTGGTACGGTCATTGCTGATAGATTGGACATGAACACCGCCGCCGCCAACCCCCTGCTCACCTTGCTGTCCTCACCGCACTTCGAGATGCTCGGCGGCGAGCCCGGTGTCGTGCAGCTCGTGGGTGCCTTCTACTGCCACATGGATACGCGGCCTGACACCAGCGGCATCCGCGCCATGCGCGCGCCGACCTGGCTTCGACCAAGGCCGTGCCGGTGCCCTATCTGTGCGAATGGTTGGGCGGGCCAAAAAACTATTCGGCGCAACGCGGCCACCCGCGCCTACGCCTGCGCCACGGCGGCTTTGCCATCGGCGAGGCAGAGCGCGACGCCGGGCTGGCCTGTATGCGCGCCGCACTCGTTGACGTCGGTGCCACACCCGAACTGCAGAGCGCACTGATGACTTCATTCTTCAAGACTGCCGACTGGCTGCGCAACACCGGCCTTAGCGCTTCGCCCACCCCATCCATTTCAACCACCCCGAAGGAATCTTCATGAATGCCACGCTAGACCGCAAAGAGCTTGACGACACCGCGTTCGCGCGGCTCGAAACAGAGGGCCGACTGCTGAACCCCCTGCTCAAGGCGCCAACAAACAAATTTGGCCGCGTCGGTTTTCGCGGCGAACTGGCGCTGCGCTTTGCTCCCAAGCTGGCTGACGAGGCCCGCCCGCCGGAGCTGCTGTGCGGGCAAGCCATGGCCATCGCCACCGCCGGCGAGAAACATATGCCCTTCTTTGCTGGATATCTGCTTAGCTTCGAGAATCTGAAAGATGTGGCCGAAGTGCTGGGTGATGCGCTCAGCGCTGGCGGCAAGTACTTTTTGTTCTGCAACAACATCGACCTGTCCAAAAAGTACCAGGTGCCCTATAAGGGCGCGATCTTCTACGTGCTGCCGATCGATGAATCCACGGTCTACAACGAACTGCTGTATCTCCTGTCCCTCGAAAAGAACGACTTAAAAAAAATGGACATCGCCGGCAAACTCGACGCCGTGGCGGATGCGGGGCTCAAGTACGACGTCACGTTTGACACCATCACCTACGCCGAAGGCCTGGCGTTAATGGGCCCGGTGCGCAACCCCAACGAGAACCGCCCGGTTTGAGCGGCGTCTTCCTGTTGTGCAACCCGATCTCGCACCTGTGATGCTTGCCGCACACCTGTACGGCTGCGCTTCTCGATGCGACCTCGGGCTGCTCGCGACGGAATCCATCCACTCAAACACCTGCCTCCATGGTGCACGACGATGAACTTGATCAGCCTCACCGCTGGTACGCCACCAACCTGGTCGGCGTGCCTGCACGACTGCTGGCCAGCACAGCATTCAACGCCAACCCGTTTCCTCTGTCGATTGCTGGCACGCGCGAGGCCCATGCGGGCCTCTTCGCGCTACTGGACGGTAGCCAGGACTTGAATGAGGCGCGGGAAATGTTTGTGCATTACCTGCTGATCGCTTTCGGCCTGCGCAAGCCAGAGCCGCATGAGATAGGTGCCATGGGCGTGGCCGAGCAGCGGCGCTGGCGCAGCAACTGGCGCAAGTTGTTACAGGGCTGGGGCATGGACGCCAACGGCCCGGCGGGTGCGGTGCTTAAGGGATGGGTTGAAAGCCGCTTCGGTCTCGTTCCAGGTTTTCACAAGGCCCCGCTGGCGCGCTTTCCTTCGCCAGCCTGGGTCGCCTATCTGGAAGAAAAATCCGCCAGCCGCTACCACAACAACAACATCCACCAGCAGCTGGACCTGCTATACGAGTTCTGCCAATGGGCGCTGCGGCGCTTTCCATTGGCGGGCAGTGCGTCGTCCGAGCGGCACCTGCGGCTGTGGCGCGGCAGCACGCGCTGCGAGGAGCAACTGATCGATGGTCGGCTGCAGCACCGGCGCTGCACGATGCGGCTGAACAACCTGGTCTCATTCAGTCTGTCGCGCGAAGACGCTGCCTGCTTTGGCGACTGGATTTTCGAGGTGCAGATGCCTGCCAGCAAAGTCCTGGTGTTCCCGGGCCTGCTGCCAGGCCAAGTGCTGCAGGGCGAACAGGAGGTGCTGGCGCTGGGTGGCGACTACAAGGTGCTGGCCCGTTATGCGTGAGCTGTTCGACAAGAGCCTCGGTGCCTACCTGGGGCTAGCCATCGGTGATGCTCTGGGCGCGACGGTCGAGTTCATGCGCCCGCGCGAGATTGCGGCGCAGTACGGCGTTCATCGCGACATCATTGGCGGCGGCTGGCTGAAACTGGCACGCGGCCAGGTGACCGACGATACGACCATGAGCCTGGCGCTCGGCGCTGCGCTGCTGCAGGGCGGCAGCGACGCACTGCGCGGCCAGGCCAACGGCGACGATACTCTAGTGCGCAGCATCGGCAATGCCTATGTGCAATGGTGGCGCGGCAAACCGGTGGACTGCGGCAACACCTGTCGCCGCGGCATCCAGCGCTTCCTGCATGAGGGTACGCTGGCCGGTCCGTACAACCCGGGCGACGCCGGCAACGGCGCATTGATGCGCAACCTGCCGGCCGTGCTGGCCACACTCGGCAACGACCCCTTGTTCAAGCGCCTGTCGATCGCCCAGGCCCACCTGACTCACCACCACCCGCTGTCCGACGCGGCGGTGCTGGCTCTGGGTCAATTGCTGCGCATGGTGCTCGCTGGCAGCGACCACCATGAATGTCAGCTTTGGGTCGACCGCTGGACTGCCGGGAACCCGGCCTTTCGCTTCACACCCTACCGCGGCCGCGCCACTGCCTACGTGGTGGACACGGTGCAGACCGTGCTGCACTTTCTGAACTTGAACCAGGACTTTGAGGCCGTGCTGATTGCCACCGTGAATCAGGGCGACGACGCCGACACCACCGGTGCCCTGGTCGGCATGCTGGCCGGTGCGCGCTGCGGTGCGTCCAGACTGCCGCAGCGCTGGTTGCACCGGTTGCAGCCCGCCGTCGTTCAGGCCATCACCGACCAGACCAGCGGCCTGCTGGCGCTGGCGCAGAGCTTGAAATGAACCCAGGACGCACCATGACCCACATTGTTTTCTTTGAGAAACCCGGTTGCGGCGGCAACGCGCGCCAACATGCCGCGCTACAAGCTGCCGGTCACACGCTGGAGCGGCGCAATCTGCTCACGGCCTATTGGACGCGCGATAGCCTGCTGGTCTTCCTGAATCCGCTGCCGGTCCGCGACTGGTTCAACCGCGCCGCACCCCACGTCAAAAGTGGTGAGGTCCAGCCCGAGACGCTGGACGCCGACATGGCGCTGGCACTGCTGCTGGATCAGCCACTGTTGATTCGTCGCCCCCTGATGCAGCGCAGCGACAACGGCAGTCGCCACGTCGGCTTTGACGCGGACGCAGTGGACGCTTTGGTCGGACTTAGCATGAACCCTGCTATCTTCCCGCCAAGACTTGAAGGCTGTGCATCGCTCACAGAGAGTTGTGCTGCCCCCGCTTGAATCCCCAGGAGATCACCATGCCAATTTATGATTACCACTGTCAAGCCTGCGGCAACCGTTTTGAAACCCTGGTGCGCACGGGAGTCGCGCCGGTTTGTCCGCAATGCCAGAGCACGGCATTAGAAAAAGGTCTTTCACGCATCGCCCCGGCGGGCAAGATCGAAGCCATCCGCATGGCACATCGCCGCGTCGCCGCCGCCCAGGGTCACCTGGATCACTACAGCCCCTCCGACAAGGCCAAGCTGCTTAAGGGAAAGAAGAATATCTGAATCGATCTAGTCTACAAAACCACCATGCCGACCCAGGGCGGCCGCATCGGCGTTTGCGGCTTGTTTCCAAAACTCCACCCACCGGCGCAAAGCCCTGGCGGACCTCAGGCCTGTGGATTGCCCATTTCAACAGGAACAAAGCCTCTAGCACCCGTCAACCATGCGCAAACAGCTATGCTATTAATAGCAATCTATTCGCCGCCGCGCCGAGCTCACGGCGTCATTCGAAACAACACCGGGTGGCTCCGTTGGTAGACGCGCAGCCACAGCAGCGTAGCGGGCACCAGCGATTCGCAGGCAAACCACTGGGCCTCGTCCAGCGCTGCACCGGCTAGGTCACAAAAGTGCGGGCGCATCGCATCCCAGCCGGTCCAGTCCAATTCATGCATCTCACCACGCACAGCAGGTTCAAGCCGTCCAACGCTGTCGGCCAGCGTATTCAACTGGCGCAGCACTTCGAGGCGGGTGAGGCGTGAGCGCAGCAACTCGTTCCGCTCCAGCCCTTCGACCAGGGTCGCGATGGCGGTGCCGGCCTGTTCGATGAGGCTCAGCAGGGCACTGTTGATGATGTGAGTCATTGCGCCTGAACGATCTCCGCAGCGCCTGCTGCGGCCAGCAGTCGTGTATTGAGTTCCAGGGCGAACTCGCGCCAGGCAGCCGCCAGATCCAGCGTGATGGCGCGAAGTGTCTCGGCATCGGGCTGGTGTTCAACCGGGAAGTTGGACAGCGCGCAGGAGGTGCTGTTAAAGCTGAGCGTGGCATCCAGCAAGCCCTTGTTCCAGCCCTCAAAGGGTGCCAGCAGCGCGGCGGTCAGCGCATGGCGGCCACTGGCCACCTCGGCGCCCACAGCGCCCAGCGCAGGCAGCAGATGGTCAAGCCGTGCCAGGGCCTCGCTGTAGACCTGATCGGCCGTGGCCAGCAAGGCGCGCTGGGTGAGAAGCTCAGACTGCTGGCTCGACAAAAGCCGGGTGAGATGCAGGCGATAGCGCTCGGGCGCCATGGCACGCAGCGCCATCACGCTGGCGG
>JADGRK010000095.1 GCA_017880985.1 Rhodoferax sp.
GGTGGAATCCCGACAAATTTGTCGGCCCGGCGGGCTTGCTACAGGCCTACCGCTTCATTTCCGACAGTCGTGATGAGGCCACCAGTGAGCGCCTGGACAATCTCGAAGATCCTTACCGGCTGTTCCGCTGCACCAGCATCATGAATTGTGTCGATGTTTGCCCCAAGGGGCTGAACCCGACCAAAGCAATTGGCAAGATCAAGGAAATGATGGTTCGCCGCGCTCTGTGAGTTTGCATGGAAGATCGCGTCATGGCACCGGACGATGAGCTTATTGATCAGCGGGCCTTGAGCAAGCTGAAATGGCGTTGCCGCCGGGGTCTGCTTGAAAACGATCTTTTCATCGAACGTTTTTTTCGGCGTTTCGAGTCAAGCTTGACGGTCAGGCAGGGGCGCGCTTTGAGCGCCTTGATGGAACTGGGTGATAACGATCTACTGGACCTGCATCTGGATCGTAAAGCGCTGCCGCAAGTCAATGCCGACCTGGATCGTGATGAAGTACGTGAAGTTTTGTGTATGTTGAAAAAACCCCTTGAAAGGTGAAGAATGAAACTCTCTGCAAATAAAGCCACACTGTCGTTTAGCAACGGCAAACCCAATATCGACTTGCCGGTGTACGAAGGCACGGTCGGCCCCGACGTCATTGACATCCGAAAGCTGTATGGGCAGAGCGGCATGTTCACCTACGACCCCGGTTTCCTGTCCACCGCCTCATGCCAGTCGGCCATTACTTACATCGACGGCGACAAAGGTGAGTTGTTGTATCGCGGTTACCCGATCGAGCAATTGGCAACCCAGTGCGACTTTATGGAAACATGCCACCTGCTGCTGTACGGAAATCTGCCCAATGCGAAGGCCAAGGCTGACTTTACGAAACGTGTTACCAACCACACCATGGTGAGCGAGCAAATGCAGTTTTTCCTGCGCGGCTTTCGACGTGACGCGCATCCTATGGCCATCATGACCGGCCTGGTCGGCGCCCTGTCAGCTTTCTATCATGACAGCACCGACATCAATAACCCGGAACATCGTGATATATCGGCATTGCGCCTGATTGCCAAAATGCCGACATTGGTGGCCATGGCATACAAGTACAGCATTGGCCAGCCCTACATGTATCCGCAGAACAACCTGAGCTATGCGGGCAATTTCATGCGCATGATGTTCGCCACACCGTGCGACGACTACAAGGTCAATCCGGTGATTGAACGTGCCATGGATCGCATCTTTATCCTGCATGCAGATCACGAACAAAATGCATCAACATCGACCGTGCGGCTGTGCGGCAGCTCCGGCACCAACCCCTTTGCCGCCATTGCCGCCGGGGTGGCTTGCCTGTGGGGCCCGGCCCATGGCGGTGCCAATGAGGCCTGCCTGAACATGCTGGGCGAAATCCAGAAGATGGGTGGCATTGAAAAAGTTGGCCATTTCATGGAACAGGTCAAAGACAAAAATTCGGGTGTCAAATTAATGGGCTTTGGACACCGGGTCTATAAAAACTACGACCCACGCGCCAAGTTGATGCAGGAAACCTGCAAGGAAGTTTTGGGTGCCCTCGGACTGGAGAAAGATCCTTTGTTCAAGCTGGCCATGGCGCTGGAAAAAATCGCTCTAGAAGACGATTACTTTGTGTCACGCAAGCTCTACCCGAATGTGGACTTCTATTCCGGCATTGTGCAACGCGCGATCGGCATTCCGGTCAATATGTTTACCGGCGTTTTTGCGCTGGCTCGCACCGTCGGCTGGATCGCCCAGCTCAACGAGATGATCAGCGACCCCGAGTACAAGATTGGCCGTCCGCGTCAACTGTTCACGGGTTCTGTCAAACGGGATGTTCTGCCAATCGCCAAACGCTAACCCCCTCGTTTGAAGCGCCCGCCGGATGGCAACATCGGCGGGCTTTTTTTGGATCGCACCGGCTTCACTGTGCCGCTTAAAATCGCACCTTGCCAAGGAAAACAAAATGGGCCGCACACACATTGAAACGCACGGACGAACGCTGTACGACAAGTTATGGGACGAGCACGTCGTCCACATGGAAGAAGACGGCACCGCGGTCCTCTACATCGACCGTCATCTGGTGCATGAGGTCACCAGCCCGCAGGCTTTTGAAGGACTGCGCCAGTCTGGCCGCAAGGTCTGGCGCGTCAGTTCCATCGTGGCCACTGCCGATCACAACACGCCCACCACGGGATGGGAGTTGGGTTACGATGGCATCACTGACGTCACCAGCAGAGAACAAGTCGTCACGCTGGATACCAATATGAAGGAATTCGGCGCGGCCGCCTACTTTCCGTTCCTGTCGAGGCGCCAAGGCATCGTCCACGTCATTGGGCCCGAAAATGGGGCCACGCTACCGGGCATGACGGTCGTGTGCGGCGACTCCCACACTTCCACCCACGGCGCCTTCGGGGCCTTGGCCCACGGCATTGGCACCAGTGAAGTCGAGCATGTACTGGCCACGCAAACCCTGCTGGCCAAGAAAGCAAAAAACATGCAGGTGCGGGTGGACGGCACGCTGCCACGGGGCTGTAGCGGCAAAGACATCGTGCTGGCCGTCATTGGCAAGATCGGCACGGCCGGGGGCACCGGCTACACGATTGAATTTGGTGGCTCTGCGATTCGCGCCTTGAGCATGGAAGGCCGCATGACCGTTTGCAACATGGCAATTGAGGCCGGAGCCCGCGCCGGACTGGTTGCGGTGGACGAAAAGACCATCGACTACGTGAAAGGCCGTCCACTGGCGCCGGGGCATAGCGCCGTCAACGGCACTGCCGCTGCGCTTGAATGGGATCAGGCGGTGTCCTACTGGAAGACGTTGCACTCTGACCCGAACGCCAAATTTGACACGCTCGTGACGCTGGATGCGAGCCAGATGGTGCCCCAAGTCACCTGGGGCACTTCGCCCGAAATGGTATTGGGCATCGACAGCCGCGTGCCCGACCCCGACAAGGAAAAAGATGCCAACAAGCGCGCCGCCATTGAGCGTGCCCTGACCTACATGGGTCTGGAGCCCGGCAAGGCACTCGACGACCTTTATATTGACAAGGTTTTCATTGGCTCCTGCACCAACAGTCGAATTGAAGACCTGCGAGAAGTCGCATCGATGGTCAAAAAACTGGGGCGAAAAGTAGCTGCCAACGTCAAGCTGGCGATGGTGGTGCCGGGTTCCGGGCTGGTCAAGGAACAGGCAGAACGCGAGGGTTTGCATGAAGTTTTCAAAGCCGCCGGCTTCGAGTGGCGTGAGCCAGGTTGCTCCATGTGCCTGGCCATGAACGCCGACCGGCTGGAGCCGCAGGAGCGCTGCGCCTCCACCAGCAACCGAAATTTTGAAGGACGCCAGGGTGCTGGCGGCCGCACCCATCTGGTGAGCCCGGCGATGGCAACAGCCGCAGCCATATACGGCCATTTTGTCGATATCAGAAAATTCGTCTGAGCGGATAGGTCAAGGAAATCATCATGCAAAAGTTCACCTTGCTCAAGGGCCTGGTCGCCCCGATGGACCGCGAAAACGTCGATACCGACGCCATCATCCCCAAACAATTCCTCAAGTCAATCCGCAAGACCGGGTTTGGCCAGAATCTGTTTGATGAATGGCGCTACCTCGACGCTGGCTATCCTGGACAAGACCCCGAGAGCCGCAAACCCAACCCGGAGTTTGTGCTGAATCAGCCTCGCTATCAGGGTGCCTCGATCCTGCTGGCGCGCAAAAACTTTGGCTGTGGGTCGTCACGCGAACACGCGCCCTGGGCGCTGGAGCAGTTCGGTTTTCGTGCCCTGATTGCACCCAGCTATGCTGATATATTCTTCAACAACAGCTTCAAGAACGGCTTGCTGCCGATTATGCTGACTGAACGACAGGTGAGTCAGCTATTTGACGAGGCGTCGGCCTTCCCCGGCTACGCTTTGACGATTGATCTTGAACGACAGGTGATTGTCAAACCGGGCGGTGATGAACTACCCTTTGAGGTCGAGCCGTTTCGGAAATACTGCCTGCTCAATGGCTTTGATGACATTGGTCTGACCCTGCGCCATAGCGACAAGATCAAGGCGTTCGAAGCCCAGCGTTTAGCAGAAAAACCGTGGCTAGCCCATACCCTTATTGCGTAACAAACTATGGCTCCTAATAATTTGCGGGACAGACCGCAGTTACACGCAGTGAACCAGCTCTGTCCTCAACACTTTAAATCGAATTCATCATGAAAATTGCAGTCTTGCCCGGCGATGGCATTGGTACCGAAATCGTGGCCGAAGCGGTCAAGGTTTTGAACGCACTCGACCTCCAGTTCGAGATGGAAACCGCCTTGGTGGGTGGTGCCGCATACGAAGCTTATGGGCACCCACTTCCACCGGCCACACTCAAACTCGCCAAAGAGGCCGATGCCGTGCTGTTTGGCGCCGTCGGTGACTGGAAATATGACATGCTCGAGCGCCCGCTCCGGCCCGAGCAGGCGATTCTGGGGCTGCGCAAAAACCTGGGGCTGTTCGCCAACTTCCGCCCGGCCATCTGCTACCCGGAGCTGGTCGCCTCCTCCAGCCTGAAGCCGGAACTGGTCGCTGGCCTGGACATCCTGATCATTCGCGAGTTGACCGGCGACATCTATTTTGGCCAGCCGCGCGGTCGTCGCGTCGCCACTGACGGGCACTTTCCCGGCACTGACGAAGCGTTTGACACGATGCGCTATTCGCGCCCCGAGATTGAGCGCATTGCACACATCGCTTTTCAGGCCGCCCGCAAACGCAGCAAGCGTGTGACCAGTGTGGACAAGGCCAATGTGCTGGAAACCTTCCAGTTCTGGCGCGACGTGGTGACTCACGTCGGTCTGGAATACCCGGACGTGGCACTTGACCACATGTACGTCGATAACGCCGCCATGCAACTGGTGCGCGCGCCCAAAACATTTGACGTGCTGGTCACCGGAAATTTGTTTGGTGACATCCTGAGCGACGAAGCCTCCATGCTCACGGGCTCAATCGGCATGCTGCCATCGGCCAGTTTGAATGCCAGCCAGCAGGGCCTGTATGAGCCCAGCCACGGCAGCGCACCCGACATCGCGGGCAAGGGTATTGCCAACCCGCTGGCCACTATTCTGAGTGCTGCGATGATGTTGCGCTTCAGCCTGACACAGGAAACTGCAGCTCAACGCATCGAGAGCGCGGTAAAGTCGGTGCTGGCACAGGGGCTGCGCACGCAGGACCTTGCCAGCAAGGGAACAACCCCGGTCGGCACAGTGGCAATGGGCGATGCCGTGGTCAGGGCCCTGAACAGCCAGCGCTAGTGCGGGCTGAATCGGATCCGTCACCAGCCACCGGCAGAAGTGACAAGCCAAGGGTCCCTTCTATTTGATGATTTAAAAGGAAACATGATGAAGGTTGGAAATCTGGTTGGCCTGGTCGGCTGGCGTGGCATGGTGGGTTCCGTATTGATGGACCGCATGCAGTCTGAGGGAGACTTCGATCTGATCGAACCGGTCTTCTTTTCTACCTCGAATGCGGGCGGCAAGGCCCCAGCACAGGCAAAAAATGAAACCACCCTGAAAGACGCTTCCGACCTCACCGCGCTCAAACAGTGCGACATCATCATCAGCGCGCAAGGCGGTGACTACACGACTGCCATCTTTCCAAAATTGCGTGCGAGTGGGTGGGCTGGTCACTGGATTGACGCGGCCTCGACGCTGCGCATGAAAGACGATGCCATCATCATCCTCGACCCGGTCAACCTTCCGGTGATCAAAAATGCTTTGGCCAAGGGCGGCAGGAACTGGATCGGCGGCAACTGTACCGTGAGCTGCATGTTGATGGGCGTTGGGGCGTTGTACAAGGCAGGTCTGGTCGAATGGATGACCAGCATGACCTACCAGGCCGCCAGCGGCGGTGGCGCACAACACATGCGTGAACTGTTGACACAATTTGGCACTCTGAACGCCGAGGTAAAAAGCCTGCTGGATGACCCCAAATCCGCCATCCTGGAAATTGATCGCAAGCTCCTGCTCAAGCAGCAATCTTTGACGGCTGCGGAAACTGCCAATTTCGGTGTCCCCCTGGGCGGCAGCCTGATTCCCTGGATCGACAAGGATTTGGGCAACGGGATGAGCCGTGAAGAGTGGAAGGGCAGCGCAGAAACCAACAAGATTCTGGGCCAGGGCGCGGCGTTTGGCACGGCTGAAACACCGGTGGACGGCTTTTGCGTTCGGGTTGGCACCATGCGATGCCATAGTCAGGCCTTGACCTTCAAACTTAAAAAGAATGTGCCGACAGCGGACCTTGAAGCCCTGATCGCCTCGGACAATGCCTGGGTCAAAGTCGTTCCCAACACCCGCGAGTCGAGCATGATTGATCTGACCCCGGTTGCCGTCACCGGCACCTTGGGAATCCCGGTCGGTCGGATCCGAAAACTGGCCATGGGCCCGGAGTATTTGGGAGCCTTCACGATTGGCGACCAACTACTATGGGGTGCCGCCGAGCCCCTGCGCCGCATGCTGCGCATTTTGCTGGCCGCCTGAAGGGGAAACCCGAACCGATGCAAAAGACCTGCCACAATCGGCTGTAGAAGGCCGCGTGGCGTGGTCGTTTGACAACATAGAATCCATCTAATTGAACCATGCGGCTCGCCGATCCATGCTTCGAAGCGATGCTAACTTGTCAGTCTAAGTCATTGATGTTATGGTCCCTTTTCAAGTTTTAACGACCCAAGCATTGGTTCGGATAAGAAAATTTTTCCCCGCGCTGATTGAACAACGGAGTCCACAAATTGATTGCTAAGTCAAATCGCTGGCAAAAAACCATCCTGACGGCCGCTTCTGCGGCTTTTTTCGGGCTTTATGGATTGGATGCAGCGGCACTGTCGTTGGGTCGCATCATGGTCCAATCCGCTCTTGGCGAGCCGTTGCGCGCCGAAATCGATATTCCGGATATCAATGCTGGCGAGGCCGCCTCACTCAAGGTGAGCGTCGCGTCGCCTGAAGCATTTCGAGCCGCCGGACTTGACTACAACCCGGCCATGACAAGCTTGCAGGCGACCCTGCAAAAGCGCCCGGATGGACGCGCCTATCTGCGCTTGCGCAGCGACCGCGCCATCAACGACCCGTTTGTGGACATGATTCTTGAAGCCAGTTGGGCCACCGGCCGCATTGTTCGCGATTACACCCTGCTGTTCGACCCGCCCAATTTGCGGCAAACAACACCGGCCGCGCCGACACCGAGCCAGGTGCCGGTACCAGCGGCTGCCCCACCGCCTGTCAGCCGGACTGCGTCGCCCGCAGTTGAATCCGCCAGGTCGGCGACAGGCCCCAGCACGCGCCCGGTAGCACCGCGTCAAGCCGGCCCCAGAACACCGCTTCAGTCCACGCCAGGCAAGTCAGCAAGCCAGGAAGACGGGCAGTTCACCGTCAAGTCCGGAGACACCGCCAGCAAAATCGCCGCCACAGTCAAGCCCGCCAACGTGTCGCTCGACCAGATGCTGGTGGCTTTGCTGCGCGCCAACCCGCAAGCATTTATACACGACAACGTGAACCGCATCAAAGCGGGCGCGGTCATGACAGTGCCCTCGGCAGAACAAGCCCGGGCCACGCTGGCCGCCGAAGCCACCCAGATCGTCATTGCGCAAAGCAAAGACTTCAACGCTTTTCGCAGGGAACTCGCAGGCAGCGCACCCAGTGCCCAGGTGACAGCAGCCGAGCGCAAAACCAGTGGCAAGGTGCAGGCCCAGGTCGAGGACAAGAAACCCGCGACCGCGGCACCCGACAAGCTCACACTTTCCAAAGGGGCCGTGCAAGGCAAGGCGGCCGAGGGCCAACTGGCCAAAGAACGCAGTGCCATGGCAGCGGCCACTCGCGCCACCGAGATTGCCAAAAACATCAGCGACCTCGGCAAGCTGGGGGCAGCGTCCGGTGCCGTGGCGCCGGGTCTGCCAGCGGCGGCTTCGACCCCTGCCAAAGCGGCTACTGCACCCAGCGCCCCTGCCCTTACCGTCCCAGCGCAAGCCGTGACACCCGTGACATTGAGCTCTGCGCCGGTACCGGCGCTAGTTGCCGCCGCCTCAGAACCAGTCCCCGCGGCGTCGCAGACCGCTTCCGCGCCAA
>JADGRK010000096.1 GCA_017880985.1 Rhodoferax sp.
TTCCTCATAATCGACCTTCACGAATTCGCCGCCCAAGGAGACGACCTGATCGGCCACTTCGGCGCGGGTGTCGTTGGCGCGCACGATGGCGCCCAGGCCAGCGGCGGTGCCAATCGCCGCCAGGCCGGCCACGCCAGCGCCGGCGATGAAGACCTTGGCCGGCGGCACCTTGCCAGCAGCCGTGATCTGACCGTTGAAGAAGCGGCCGAAGGCGTTGGCGGCCTCGATCACGGCGCGGTAGCCGGCGACGCTGGCTTGGGAGGTCAACGCGTCCATCTTCTGGGCGCGGCTCAGCGTGCGCGGCAGCGAGTCGATGGCCAACACGGTAACCTTCCTGGCTGCGAGTTTTTGCATCAGCTCCGGGTTTTGTGCTGGCCAGATAAAACTTACCAGCGTAGTGCCCTCGTGCATCAGCGCCACTTCATCGGTCGTCGGAGCGCGCACCTTGAACACGATATCCGATTCGGCCCACAGCTGGGCCGCGCCCTGCACCACTGTGGCACCCGAAGCCCGGTAGGCATCGTCGCTCACATTGGCAGCATCACCCGCACCCGATTCGACGGCTACGGAAAAGCCCAGCTTGATCAGCTTTTCCACAACCTCGGGCACCGTGGCGACACGTTTTTCGCCCGGGAAAACTTCGCGTGGCACGCCAATGCGTTGCGCAGTTTTGGATGTCTCGGGGGTAAGGACGACAGGCGGGGTTCCCGTTGTCGTCTCAACAGATACGCCAGTTTGCATGAAGCGACTCCTCAACTAGATTTTTGCAATAGATCGTGCGGGTACCTCCGCGCGGCTAACAACCGGGGAGGCACTGCGACGCAGAGCTTAACTGAATTTACCCCGGTTTCAGGTCGAGCTAAGGATGACATGGGTCAATGAAGTAGCAATCTCTCACCCTCGGGCATGAGCACACAACCGACGGCTTGCGCCTGGACAACCCAGCCGGGCACCTGGACTGCGGTGAAACATCCGCACAAGCCTGCCACCGCGAAGCCGAGTTGGCCAAGTTCCATGGCGGGATAATGCCATCTCTATGGACAAGCAAGACAGTGGGCAGCGCGTGGTGGTCGGTTTAAGCGGCGGTGTTGACTCGGCCGTGACGGCCTGGCTGCTGAAACAGCAGGGCTATGAAGTCATTGGCATCTTCATGAAGAACTGGGAAGATGACGATGACAGTGACTATTGCTCCTCCAACATTGATTTTGTCGATGCCGCCGCCGTCGCTGATGTGATTGGCATCGAAATCGAGCACGTCAACTTTGCCGCCGAATACCGGGACCGGGTATTTGCCGAGTTTTTGCGCGAGTACCAAGCCGGGCGGACACCCAACCCGGATATTTTGTGCAATGCCGAGATCAAGTTCAAAGCTTTCCTGGACCATGCACTGCGCCTGGGAGCGCAAAAAATTGCCACCGGGCATTACGCCCGAGTGCGCTGCATAGGCCTGGATGGGCGCGTGCTCGAAGCGGCTCAGGCGCAGGTTGGCGACGGTCGTTTCGAATTGCTAAAGGGACTGGATTCGTCCAAGGATCAAAGCTACTTCTTGCACCGCTTGAACCAGGCGCAACTCTCCAAAACACTGTTTCCGGTGGGCGAACTGCTCAAAACCGAGGTGCGCCGCCTGGCCTCTGAGATTGGCTTGCCGAACGCGAAGAAGAAGGACTCAACCGGCATTTGCTTCATTGGTGAGCGACCGTTCCGCGATTTTCTGAACCGTTACATTGCCAGGGAACCTGGCCCGATCAAGGATGACAAAGGGCGCATCATTGGTCAGCATGTGGGTTTAAGCTTTTACACCCTGGGTCAGCGCCAGGGGCTGGGCATTGGTGGCCTCAAAGCGAAAGGCGCGCAACGCGGCGGCGGAGATCATGCACCCTGGTTTGTGGCGCGCAAAGACCTTGAAAGTAACACGCTATGGGTGGTGCAGGGGCATGAACACCCCTGGCTTCAATCAACCCGCTTGACCGCGCAAGACGCCAGTTGGGTGGCCGGCACGGCGCCGGCTGCGGGCCAGTTCGCTGCCAAAACCCGCTATCGCCAGTTGGATGCCCCCTGCACACTGGAAGCAGGTGCAAGCAACACTTTCAGTCTGACTTTTCCGGAGCCGCAGTGGGCCGTCACGCCAGGACAGTCCGCCGTGTTGTATGACGGCGAAGTCTGCCTGGGCGGCGGCGTGATTGCGGGTCATTGACACGCGTTAAGTGCCTGATTTGCTATTATTGTAATAGCTGTTTACGCAGTATTGACGGTGGCTACAGGTCAATTTGGCATATAAAATAGGTCAACCCATGCGCGCCAGCAAGGTTTCCATCTCTTTGAGCATGGTCTCCATGCCCGCTTTTTGGCTGTCATCAGGCTTCAAACAGGCGCCAAGTTCCTGCTCCATGAAACACATGGTCATGCGCAGATAGGTGCTATCGAGTGCCTTGCGCACGGCCGAGAACTGTTGACCGATCTTGAGACAACTCTCGCCTTCTTCAATCATGCGCTGCACGCCGCGAATCTGCCCCTCGGCGCGACGCAGGCGGTTGAGCACATCGGTGCGGGCGGCAACATCGGTCAGAACGGTCATGCGAGGTCTCCTTGATTGAGCAAACTACTTGAGCCGGACGCCAAGCGCGTCCACCACCTCAACGCTGATCGCAATACCCTGCCCGACACTCTGCGTCACGGTGCAATATTCCTGGAACGTCCCCAGCACGCGATCAAGATCCTGCAACGAAGCAGCCGGCACCCCGAGCGTGAGAACTGCCTTGATGGCCAGCACGCGCTGGCGACCCTCAGCATTGCGGCCTACTTCAGCCTGCACATCGCAAGCCAAGGGCTCGGGCGACTGTTTGAATTTGCGCAGGGCAAACAACAACGAATCCGACAGGCAGTTCCCCACCGCTGCGGCCAGCAATTGCACCGGTGACGGGCCTTGGCCCGCACCCAGCGGAGCCGGTTCATCCCCCATCAGGACCGGCACCTGCTCGCCAAAATGAATATCAAATTGATAGTCCTGTTTTTGTTTCAACTGAACCTGGATGCTGCTCTCGCTCATGGCGTGCCCTCAAAAATATGGAAAGAACAGAGGATACTTTCAATTGCAGTTGGCACAGGCAATTTTCGACTCGGGCACGCCCAATTTCTTCAGAATCAAGCCCAGCGGGCAAAAATTGGTAAACCCGAACTGAAACAAGTTGGCACCCACAAACAAGGTCATCGCCAGCCACCACTGGTTGATAAAAAATGGGCTGCCCAGCACACCCAGTGCCAGTGAAATCATGATAAAGAGGCCTGCAATAACGTGGATGTAACGTTGAACTGTCATGGTAAAACTCCTAAAAAAGTAAAAAAATAAAACAACTCAAACCAGATTGGATTCAGGTGCGGGGGGCGCTGCCAGGTGCGCTTTTTCGCGCACTTCGATACGCCGCCGGTACAAGGCGTAATAGAGAACCGGGATGACTACCAGCGTCAGCAGGGTAGAGACCAGAATGCCAAAAATCAGGGACACCGCCAAGCCATTGAAAATCGGATCATCCAATATGAAGAAGGCACCAATCATGGCGGCCAGGCCAGTCAGTGCAATCGGCTGCGCCCGCACCGCCGTCGAGCGTACCACGGCGTCTTTGAACGCCATCCCCTGCGCGACTTGCAGCTCAATAAAGTCCACCAGCAAAATTGAGTTGCGCACAATGATGCCCGCCAACGCGATCATGCCGATCATGGAGGTCGCCGTAAATTGCGCGCCCATCAAGGCGTGCCCTGGCATGACACCGATGAGGGTCAGTGGAATGGGTGCCATGATGACCAGCGGCGTCAAGTAACTCTTGAACTGGGCCACCACCAACAAATAGATCAGAATCAAGCCGACGCCGTAAGCCGTGCCCATGTCACGAAAAGTCTCGTAAGTAATTTGCCATTCACCATCCCACTTGAGGGCATACTGTCGATAGGGGTCCGCCGGCTGATGAATCCAGTATTCCCCGAGCTCGCCAGCACCCGGCATAGCCGCGCCAGCGAGCTTGTTGCGAATGGCAAAAAGGCCATACAAGGGTGAATCGAGCTGACCGGCCATGTCACCATACACATAGCTCACGCCCTGCAGGTCTTTGGTGAACAAAGGCTTGTCAATCACGCCGCGCTCAACTTGCACCAACTCCGACAAGGGCACCATCTGACCGTTGGCAGCGCGCAGCGGCAACGCCAGCAAAGCGTCAAGCCCGACTTGCGACTCCAGCGGTAATTGCAGGCGCACCGGCACCGGGAACTTGGACTGGGCATCGTGCAGGTAAGCCGCGTCCGCACCCGACAAGGCCATGGCCGCACTCTGCGCCACCACGGCCACTGGAATGCCGAGCGATTCGGCACGCTGTCGGCGCACCCGCAAATAGGCACGCGCGGCGTTTTCCTTGAGCGAGGTATCGACACCGACGATGTCCGGCGTCGCGGCAAACGCTTTTGCAATGCGCCCTGCGAGTTCCTGCCGACCGGCTTCATCCGGACCATACACCTCCGCCACCAGGGGCGACATCACCGGCGGCCCCGGCGGCACTTCGACCACTTTGATGCGAGCGTTGTGACGCTGGCCAATTTTTTCCAGCTCCGGGCGCAAGCGCTGCGCAATCACGTGGCTTTTGTCAGAGCGATGATGCTTGTCCACCAGATTGATCTGAAGGTCACCTTGCTCGGCTTCAGTACGAAAATAGTACTGGCGCACCAGTCCGTTAAAGGTGATCGGCGAGGCCGTCCCGGCATAGGCTTGCAGGTTGAGCACCTCAGGCTGCTGTGCCAGAAAAGCACCGAGTTCATGCAGTGTGGCCGCCGTGTTTTCCAGCGGTGTGCCAGCCGGCATTTCGACCACCACCTGAAATTCACTCTTGTTATCAAAGGGCAACATTTTCAATACCACCCACTGCACCAGCGTCAAGCCGATCGAAAGCATCAGCGCCACCAAAATACCACCCAGCAACAGCCAGCGCTTGCGCACGCTATTCAAAAATGGCGTCAGAACGCGGGCGAACAAGGTCTGCAATTTGGGGCCCAGTCCCTTTGGCTCACCCTGCCCCGCCGAGGCATGACCATGCGGCTTCATCAGCTTCAAGGCTAACCACGGCGTCACCGTGAATGCAATAGCCAATGAAATGGCCATCCCCATGCTGGCGTTGATCGGGATCGGGCTCATGTAGGGACCCATCAGCCCGGTGACAAATGCCATCGGCAACAAGGCCGCAATCACGGTCAAGGTCGCCAAGATCGTCGGTCCACCGACTTCATCGACGGCGCGCGGAATAATCTGTTTGAGCGGCACGTCCGGCATCAACTGCTGATGACGGTGAATGTTCTCGACCACCACGATTGCATCATCGACCAATATGCCAATGGAAAAAATCAGCGCAAACAGAGACACCCGGTTGAGCGTGAAACCCCAGGCCCAGGACGCAAACAGCGTGGCCGTCAGCGTCAGAATGACCGCCGAGCCGACAATCACCGCCTCGCGCCGCCCCAGGGCAAAACCAACCAGCAAAATGACCGAGCCGGTGGCAAACGCGAGCTTTTGAATCAGCTTGTTGGCTTTCTCTGCCGCCGTCTCACCGTAGTCGCGGGTGATGGTGGTCTCGATGTTGGATGGAATCAGCGTATTTTTCAGTGCCTCGATGCGATCCCGCACGGCGCGTGACACATCTACCGCGTTTTCGCCAGGCTTTTTGGTGACGCTGATGGTCACTGCCGGGTAGACACCGCCTGCGGGCAAAGCGGCCGCCGCCTTGTCGTTCGAGGCTTTATCCGTGCTCGGCGCAAGCGCCGATGCGGGCGCAGCGCCGGGCGTGAACCAGACATAGTGCTGCGGCAGTTGGGCACCGGTTTCTATCCGGGCCACTTCACGCAGATAAACCGGCAGACCCTTATTGACACCCACCACGAGATCACCCACGTCTTGCTCGGAGCGCAAAAACTCACCGGTCTCAACCGTGAGCATTTGCACGGATTTGCCAGTCGTATCCAGCACCGCTCCGGAAGACATACCAAAATTGGACGCCGCCAGCGACTGCTTGAGAGAGAGCAGGTCAACGCCGCGCTCTCGCAGGCGCACCGGATCCAGCCACACGTGCACCGCCCGGCCCGGGCCACCGATGGTCTGCACCTCACGCGTACCCGGCACGCGCTTGATTTCAGACTCTACAGCATGCGCCACCCGTTCCAGCGCGGAGGCTGGCAGAGTCTCGCGACTCCAAAGCGTGACGCCAAGCACCGGCACATCATCAATGCCTTTGGGCATGACAATCGGCGTCAAGGTGCCAACTTCGCGCGGCAGCCAATTCTGGTTGGCATTAAGCACGTCATACAAGCGCACCAGCGCCTCGGTGCGCGCCACACCCACCCTGAATTGAACCGTAAGTACCGCCAAACCGGGGCGCGCCACGGAATAGGTGTGCTCGATGCCGGCAATCTGGCTGAGCACCTGCTCGGCCGGTCGTGCCACCATGTTTTGCACATCCGTGCTGCTGGCACCGGGAAACGGAATCAGCACATTGGCCATCGTGACATTGATTTGCGGCTCTTCTTCGCGCGGCGTTACCAGCACGGCAAACAGCCCCAGCAGCAGTGCTACCAAGGCCAGCAAAGGCGTAATGGCGTTGACCTTGAAGGCCTTTGCCAGACGCCCGGAAACACCCAAATGCGCTTTGTTCTGCATACTCATCTCACTGGCCGGCTGCGGCTGAACCGGCAGGCCGGGCGTCGGACAATCCAGCTTTCACCGGGTCGAGTGCAACGCGGTCGCCGGCCGTCACGCCCGCCAACACCTCAACACCCTCGGTCCCATGCGCGACGCCCAGACGCACCGCCTTCAATGCAAAGCCCTTGCCTGAGACCACATAAACCGCAGTCAACTCGCCCCGCCGCAGCACCGCCGCAGCAGGCACTAACATGCGCTGCGCCTGTCCACCAGAAAATCGCACCCGCACCTGTTGACCCGGCAACAGGGTCTGGGCGGCCTCGGCGGGCAATTCCAGACGCCACTCGATCGTTTGGGAAACCGGATCTGCTGTGGGCACCGTGCTGATCGAGCTTGGACGAATCCACTGGGCAGCGGCCACACCACTTTGCAGCAGCACCTCCACTGCGCCCGCAGCACGCGCCAGGCCCGAGCGCGACACCGGCACCTGGACCACCGCCCTCACAGGCAGCGGTGCGTAGAGCGTGAGCAGCGGCTTGCCCGGCACAGCCAGGTCGCCCGCCTCCGCTTGAGTTTGCAGCACCCAGGCATCAAACGGCGCTGTGACACGCGTAAAGCCCTGCGCCAACGCCGACTGCCTGGCCCCGGCACCAGCCTGATCGCGCCCGGCCAGCGCGCCCTTGAGTTGGGAGTCTGCGGTATCCAGCGCGGCAGAACTCACAAAGCCCTTGGCCTGCAAATCACGGGTCCGGTCAAAATTGGCCTGCGCGTTGCGCAATTCAGCTTGCGCCTGGGCCACTTGCGCCTGACTGCGCTGCACGCCGGTTTGCGCTTCGCGGTCATCAATGGTGGCCAGCACCTGACCGGCACGCACTTTATCGCCCGCCTTGACCAGCAAGCTTGCAATCCGGCCCGCCGCCTGCGCAGAAATTGTGCTCTGCTTGACCGGTTGAATCACGCCATCGAGCTCGAAGCCGATCCCCACCGACCGAACCTGTGCTGGAACCACCGGCACTTGAATACCGCCTTGCGCGGCGGCGACCGACATGGCAAACGCACTGAGCCACGGCAACAGTGATCGGGCGCGGCGGGCCGAGCGGCAAAAGTCGGGGAAAGCAAGTGAACTCATGAGGCGCCTTTTTTGATACAGGCGGGAGTATAACTGTATACCCCCTACAGTACAAGTGAGGCCATCATTTCAAACGTTCAACCCGCGCTGGACAACCGGGCCGATTTGCGCAGGTGCGCGCGGCGGGTGTCCGTGCCGTGACGCTTACGCGCTCATGGGCTTCTTCACCGAACCTTGCTAAGCCGTTCGGCCATGCGGGTTTGCCAACCTGAACCCGTTGCCTTCCAGAGTTCGATAACGTCAGCCGGCAATCGTAGGGA
>JADGRK010000097.1 GCA_017880985.1 Rhodoferax sp.
CGCCAGGATCGATGAGCGCGGCTTCGGGCAACGCCAATTCATGATCGAGCCAGGCCGATCGCTGGTCGGCAATGCCGGTGTCTGCGTGTCCGAGGTGCTTTACCTGAAGCCCGGTGAGCAGAAAAACTTCTGCATCATCGACGCCGCCATGAACGATTTGCCGCGCCCCGCCATGTACCAGGCCTATCACCAGATCGTGCCCCTGAAACCGCGCTCTGATCCGCCCGGCATTTGGGATGTCGTCGGTCCCATCTGTGAAAGTGGCGACTGGATTGGACATGACCGCGTCTTGGCAGCGCAGTCCGGCGATTTTGTGGCCGTACTGTCCGCTGGCGCCTACTGCATGAGCATGGCCAGCAACTACAACTCGCGTGGACGCGCGCCCGAGATTTTGGTCGATGGCGCGCAAACCGACCTGATCCGCAGGGGGGAAACGGTGCTGGATGAGATGCAGTGCGAGAGTCTGGTCGGAAGACGCGCCTGATTTGCTACTATTTTAATAGCTGCTTACGAATACCAGACGGGCGTTATATCCTGTTTGTTCTTACAAATTTAAACATGCGCCAGCCTAGCAACGCGGCCAGGATGACGGCGTAAAAATAGACTTCGGCGAAATTATTTTTACCCGCGCGCATCCAGAAAAAATGCAACACCGCCAGACACGCCACGCCGTAGATCAGCTGGTGCAAGCGCTGCCAGCGTTTGGCACCCAGCGTCTTGATGGCCCGATTGAAGGACGTCAAGGCCAGCGGTGTGAGCAACATAAAGGCCGAAAAACCGACCAGGATAAAGGGGCGTTTGGCAATGTCTTTGGCCATATCGGCAAGTTCAAAACCCATGTCGAACCAGCCATAGCTCAGAAGATGAAGCACTGCGTAGAAATAGACAAACAGCCCCAGCATGCGGCGAAAGCGGGCCAGCGCCGACATGCCGGTGATGACACGCAACGGCGTCACCGCCAGCACGACGCATAAGAAACGCAGCGTCCAGTCGCCCGTAGCCCGGGACAAGGCCTCAGCCGGATTGGCACCCAACTGGTTGGCGATTGCCGCGTACAGCAGCCAGCAAAACGGGATCAGGGACAAGCCGAATACGAGCGGCTTGGCAAAGCGACTCAGCGCAACCGATTTCACCCGCACCAGCGTCGTTACCCGTGGCTGCGCTGTGGCGAATGCCATGATTAAAAAAACTTCTTCAAATCCATGCCCGCGTAAAGCTGTCCCACTTGCGCTTCGTAGCCGTTGAACATCAAGGTCTTGCGTTTCCTGGCGAACAAACCGTCCTCGCCGATGCGCCGCTCACTGGCCTGACTCCAGCGCGGGTGGTCCACATTGGGGTTGACGTTGGAAAAGAAACCGTATTCGCTGGCAGCCGCCTTGTTCCAGGCGGTGTCGGGTTGTTTGTCGGTAAAGCGGATTTTGACCAGGCTCTTGCCGCTCTTGAAACCGTACTTCCACGGCACCACCAGCCGCACCGGCGCACCGCTCTGATTGGGCAGGACTTCACCGTACATGCCGAAGCTCAGGAGAGTGAGCGGGTGCATGGCTTCGTCCATGCGCAAGCCCTCCACATAGGGCCAATCAAGCACGCGCGAGCCCACAAAAGGCATGGTTTTGGGATCGGCCAGCGTGACAAATTCGACGTACTTCGCGCTGCCCAGCGGCTCCACTCTTCTGATCAGTTCACTGAGCGAATAGCCAACCCACGGGATCACCATGGACCAGCCCTCAACACAGCGCAGGCGGTAAATCCGCTCCTCCTGGGCGCTCAATTTAAGCAGGTCTTCCAGCGCGTATCGGGCCGGTTTCTTGACCAGCCCTTCAATCTCTACCGACCATGGCCGGGTCTTGAGGCTAGGCGCGTTTCGCACCGGGTCAGACTTGTCAGTGCCGAATTCATAGAAATTGTTGTAGCTGCTGGCGTCTTTGTAATCAGTCAACTTTTCCATCGTCATGGCGCCCGCCAGACTTGATTTGACACTCGGCAACGCCGCCAATTTACCCGGCCGCACCATCGCGCTGGCGCTTTGCGCATGGGCCGCACGTAACGCCCAGGCCGTCAAAGCCGCACCAGCGACGCCGCCGGCCATGAGTTTGATCAGATCACGTCGCCCGGCATAAACGCGCTGGGGCGTGATCTCGCTGGAAAGGGGATGACAAAAACCGTCATGATTGGTTTTGATTAGCATGATCTTGTCCTCATTTAACCGGCAGTCGCAGAATGGCGTGCATTCTTACAATAAAGTGAGCTTGTATTATTCAAGCTGGGGCAAATCAATGCTGGCGTGTCGGCTTAAGCCTTGCTTGTGACTTGGACCTTGAGCCGAATTGAGCTAAGCTCCCACCCCTTGACCCGCAAATGAGATTCAAATGCTGGCAGAAGCTGACGGATTTTTGCGGCTGCGGCGTTGTTGTCCAGAATCAGGCACCAGACCAGGCCTTCGATGGGACCGGCCTTGACCGCGGCACGCAACGGCGCAGGAATGAGGGATTCAATGGCCTTGAGTCGCGCCACCGAGTCACGGGTAAGTTCAGTCAATCGGAACAGCGTTGGCGAGTCCTGACTGGCCTGTAGCAGCGTGACGCAGTGGTGGCGGCGATTCATGGGTGGCTTATTGAGAGATCTTTTTGATGCAATTGATTATCACGGATTCATGGCTCGCCAAGAGCCGCGCCATTCACCTCAGTGGCACCAAGCTGGTCCTGGCGGCGTTGCTGGCCTCAATGACCTTGATGCTGGTGGCGGCGGGCCTGTACCACTGGGTCTTTTTGAAAGGGGCCAGAGAAGGTTGGCCGGTGGTGGGCACGCTGCTCAGACTGGTGACAAAAGAAGAGTTTGCCCAGCGTGATCGGTTTATGCGCGAAAACCTGGACGTGCTGGCGCGCAAGCTGGGCGAAATGCAGGCAAAAATGACGCAGCTTGAGTCCCTGGGTGAACGGGTTTCGGGCTTGGCGGGCATCAATCCGGGTGAGATCAAGACCCAACCTGGCCAGGGTGGCCCGCTGGTGTCGGGTCGCCCGCTATCCATGCAAGAGCTGCAGGCCACGCTGGCCGATCTTGATCGGCTTACCGACCAACGTGCCGACCTGATGACGGTAATGGAGTCGCGTCTGTTTGACCAGAAAATTCGGGACATGATGGTGCCCACGCAGCAACCGGTGGCGGCGGGCAATCTGGGTTCCCTGTTTGGCTGGCGCATTGATCCCATTACCGGACACTCGGCGCTGCACACCGGTCTGGATTTCCAGGCCGCTTATGCAACTCCCGTACTGGCTGCGGCAGGCGGCGTGGTGGTGACGCAGGAGTTTCATCCGGAATACGGGAACATGATTGAAATTGACCATGGCAATGATCTGATTACGCGTTATGCCCACTCCTCCAAAGTGCTGGTCAGAAAGGGCGACCTGATCAAGCGCGGCCAGAAAATTGCCGAAGTGGGAAGCACCGGTCGTTCGACTGGAGCGCATTTGCATTTTGAAGTGCTGGTGCACGGGATTCCACAAGACCCGCAGAAGTTTTTGGCGGCGGGCCTCAGACTCGCTTCGCCACGGCTGGCCAGGCTGGCGACCCCGACCCAAGGGGAGCGGACCGGGCAAAGGTAAAATCACGAGTTCAGGTTTCTTGGCGCAAGGTATTCCGTCCAAGCGGTTGCGTTGCGCGATAGTGACCCCACTTCATCCAGATTAGAAAAAGGATTGCGCTGCCCTGTTGGTCCCGGTGGACTGGCGGGTTAGTCTTGCATTCATGGCCACCAATATTCTTACCAAAATTTTCGGCAGTCGCAATGACCGCCTGATCAAGCAATACCGCAAAGACGTCGTTCGCATCAATGCGATCGAGGCCGGGCTCGAAAAACTGTCCGACGAGGCCTTGCGCGGCAAGACGCAGGAGTTCAAGGATCGGATCAATAAGGGAGAAACGCTTGACGCCTTGTTGCCGGAAGCCTTTGCCGTGGTGCGCGAGGGCTCCAAGCGCGTCATGAAAATGCGCCACTTTGATGTGCAGTTGCTCGGCGGCATGTCGCTGCACAACGGCAAGATCTCCGAAATGGGCACCGGTGAGGGCAAGACGCTGACCGCCACCATGCCGGTGTATTTGAATGCCTTGTCGGGCCAGGGTGTGCACGTGGTCACGGTCAATGACTACCTCGCCAATCGCGACGCCCGGTGGATGGGCAAACTCTACAACTTTTTGGGGCTGACAGTCGGCATCAATTTACCCAACATGGAGCGTGAGGAAAAGCAGGCGGCGTATCGGGCCGACATTACCTACGGCACCAACAATGAATTCGGCTTTGATTATTTGCGCGACAACATGGTCTATGAAGCCGGCGACCGGGTGCAGCGCGGCCTGCATTACGCCATTGTCGATGAGGTCGATTCGATCCTGATTGATGAAG
Source organism: Rhodoferax sp. (assembly GCA_017880985.1). Taxonomy (GTDB): domain Bacteria; phylum Pseudomonadota; class Gammaproteobacteria; order Burkholderiales; family Burkholderiaceae_C; genus Rhodoferax. Next base: position 4,400 of record JADGRK010000097.1, read on the forward strand.
CGCGCACACCGCTCATCATCAGCGGCCAGGCGGAAGATCAAACCGACCTCTATGTGGCCATCAACAAAGTGGTGCCTTCGCTGACCCGGCAAGAAGGCGAGGAGGACATTCGGACCGGCGAGGGCGTTACCAAGCCGGGTGACTTTACGGTCGATGAAAAAAGTCATCAGGTGTTCCTGACCGAACAAGGTCACGAGAGCGCCGAACGAATTCTCTCCGAGCTGGGGCTGATTCCTGAGGGTGCCACTCTGTACGACCCGGCCAATATCACGCTGATGCATCACCTGTATGCGGCCTTGCGTGCCAACCACCTCTATTTCCGTGATCAGCACTACGTGGTGCAGAACGGCGAGATCGTCATTGTGGACGAATTCACCGGTCGCCTGATGACGGGGCGGCGTTGGAGCGAGGGCTTGCATCAGGCGGTTGAAGCCAAGGAAGGGGTGGCGATTCAGCCTGAAAACCAGACCATGGCGTCGATTACGTTCCAGAACTATTTCCGTCTTTACGGCAAGCTCGCTGGCATGACCGGCACCGCCGATACCGAAGCCTATGAGTTCCAGGAGATCTATGGCCTGGAGACGGTGGTGATGCCACCCAACAAACCAAGCCGGCGCGATGACCAACTCGATCGGGTTTACAAGACCACGCGTGAAAAATACGAAGCGGCGATCAAGGATATCCGGGAGTGTTACGAGCGCGGCCAGCCGGTGCTGGTCGGCACCACCTCGATCGAAAACTCGGAAGTGATTGCCCAGCTTCTGGAAAAAGAAAAGTTGCCACACCAGGTGCTCAATGCCAAGCAGCACGCCCGTGAGGCCGAAATCATCGCCCAGGCCGGACGTGCCAAAGTCATCACCATTGCCACCAACATGGCCGGTCGTGGCACCGACATTGTGCTCGGCGGCAACGTGAGTCAGGCACTCGAAGCAGTGGAAGCTGACGAATCTCTGAGCGCCGAGCAAAAGCAGGAGAAGATTGAGGCGATCCGTACGCAGTGGCAAAAAGACCACGACCAGGTCACCGCCTTGGGCGGCCTGCGCATCATTGCCACCGAGCGCCACGAGTCACGCCGCATCGACAACCAGTTGCGCGGTCGTTCCGGCCGCCAGGGCGACCCCGGTTCGTCGCGCTTTTACTTGAGTCTGGATGATTCACTGATGCGCATTTTTGCTGGTGATCGGGTCAAAGCCATCATGGACCGACTCAAAATGCCCGATGGTGAAGCGATTGAAGCCGGCATCGTGACGCGCAGCATCGAGAGCGCACAACGCAAGGTCGAAGCACGCAACTTTGACATGCGCAAGCAGTTGCTCGAATACGACGATGTGTCCAACGACCAGCGCAAAGTGATCTACCAGCAGCGCAATGAAATTCTGGATGCGGTCGATCTGTCGGCCCAAGTCGGGTCGCTGCGTGAGGGCTGTTTTGACGATCTGGTACGGCAATTTGTCCCGGTTGAATCGGTTGAGGAACAGTGGAATATTGCCGGACTGGAGAAAGTTTTGTCCGATGAATGGCAACTGACACTGGCGCTGCAAAACCAGGTGAGTACCGCCAGCGCGATCACCGATCACGATTTACTGGCAACCGTGTGTAGTGAAGCCGACAAGCTGTTTGAAGCCAAAGTCGAGCAGGTGGGTAATGAAAACTTCCTGCAATTTGAACGCATGGTGCTGCTGCAAAGCATCGACACGCATTGGCGCGAACATTTGAGTTCGCTGGACTATTTGCGCCAGGGCATTCACTTGCGCGGCTATGCCCAGAAGCAGCCCAAGCAGGAATACAAGCGCGAGGCGTTCGAACTGTTCGGGCAAATGCTCGACGCCGTCAAGAACGACGTGACCAAAGTGCTGATGACGGTCAGGATTCAATCCAACGAGCAACTCGAACAGGCGGCCCAGGAGCTGGAGACCCGCGGTGAAAGCATTGCCAACGTAACCTACATTGCGCCGACCGAAACCGGTGAGGTTCAAACCATCGTCGATGAAAACACGTTCAACAGGAAGTCGACCATACCGGGCAACGCGGTGCCGCGGGTCGGCCGCAATGAGCCCTGTCCGTGTGGCAGTGGCAAGAAATACAAGCACTGCCACGGAAAGCTAAACTGATACTTTACGGGGCAAACCGCAGTGACACGAAGTGAACAAGCTCTGTCCCCAAATGATTAAATATGGCAGTTAATTTATCCGCTCCCAACCCAGCCGAGCTGTATCCCATCGCGGGTCTGCGCCTGGGCGTTACCGAGGCTGGCATCAAAAAGGCCGACCGCAAAGACTTGACCGTCATCTTGTTTGATCTGGGTACTTCGGTGGCAGGTGTCTTCACCCAGAACCGGTTTTGCGCGGCGCCAGTGCAGCTCTGCCGTGAGCATCTCGCCACTGGCGACGGGATTCGCGCTCTGCTCATCAATACCGGCAATGCCAATGCCGGTACGGGTGAAGAGGGTCGGCAGCGCGCGCTCAGTACCTGTCAGGCACTTGCCGGCAGGCTTGGCATCTCAGCGCGGCAAGTGCTGCCATTTTCCACCGGCGTCATCATGGAGCCCCTGCCGTCCGAGCGGATTGTTGCCGCTCTGGATGCCGCGCTGGCCGATGCGCGCGAAGACCACTGGCTGCGCGCGGCCGAAGCGATCATGACCACCGATACCTTGCCCAAGGCGTTTGGCGCGCAGATCTCGATCAACAGCGCGCCAGTCAGCATCACCGGCATCGCCAAGGGTGCCGGCATGATCCACCCCAACATGGCGACCATGCTCGGTTTTCTGGCCACCGACGCCTGCGTCAGCCCGGCGTTGCTGCCGCAGTTGGCGCGCCAACTCGCCGAGGGTTCGTTCAACCGGATTACAGTCGATGGCGACACCTCCACCAACGACTCATTCATGCTGGTTGCCACCAACAAAGCGGCGCACCCGACGATTGATTCGCTCGACAGCGTGGAAGGCAAGGCGCTCAAGACAGCCCTGCTGGGTGTGGCGCAGAAGCTCGCCCAGGCCATTGTGCGTGACGCTGAAGGCGCTACCAAATTTATTACAGTCAGAGTTGAAGGCGGGAACAGCCAGGCCGAGTGCCTTCAGGTGGCCTATGCGATTTCCCACTCGCCGCTGGTCAAGACCGCCTTCTTCGCCAGTGACCCCAACCTGGGGCGCATTCTGGCGGCAGTGGGCTATGCCGGCATCAGTGATCTGGACCAGACCGGCATTGATTTGTACCTCGACGACGTCCATGTCGTGACGCGCGGCGGTCGCCACCCAGACTATCGCGAAGAGGACGGTCAGCGCGTCATGCAGCGGAGCGAGATCACGGTGCGCGTGCTGCTCGGGCGCGGTGCTGCTTTTGATGCCGTCTGGACCTGTGACCTGAGCCATGACTATGTCTCGATCAACGCCGACTACCGCTCATGAACCAGCAGTTTGAACACCTGCTGGTGCGTGCCGAGCAACTTATCAGCCGCATCGAGTCAGTCCTGCCACAAGCGCTCGCGCAACCTGACTGGCACAGCACCATCGCCTGCCGCTACCGCAAGCGAAGCAACGGCGGCGGCCTGCTGACACCGGTGCGTCATATCGGCACCCTGCGTTTGTCAGACTTGAAGGAAATTGAGCCTCAAAAAGAAA
>JADGRK010000098.1 GCA_017880985.1 Rhodoferax sp.
CGATCAGGCCAAAAACCAGCACCATCAGCGGCACGACCGCAGCAAAACGGTCCCACCAGTTCAGGCGCTCATCTCCAAACGTCAACGTGGCTGCGCCACCCGACACGCTCACGCTGCTGGCTGTTTGTCTGAACGCCAGCTTTCTTGCGCCCAACGCCCGCACCCGCGCGGCACGAAGCCGTTCTGAAATATCGTAAGGGAGGGCGTCGATTGCGTCAGACAGTCGCGCGACCACCTGCAACGCAAAACGGTCTTGCACAAGCTGATCCTGATATTGATCTAAATTAGTCATAGTGATATTCCCTTCGCCTTCAATGCTTTGCCAAGAGCCCGAACCGCCCGCGAGCAGTGCGTCTTGACGCTGCCTTGCGAACAGCCCATGGCAACAGCAGTCTCTGCCACATCCAACTCCTCCCAGTAACGCATCAGGAACGCCTCCCGTTGACGGGCCGGCAGTTCCTGAACTTCATTTTCGATCTCCCGCAAGGTTTGTGCCCGCTCGGCGGAGTTCTCGGCACTCTCGGTTTGGTCAGAGTGGCTTTGGACGTTTAAAGTTTCCAGAAGATCAAACTCTCCATCCTCCCGATCCGATTCGAAATCGCTCATGTTGGAGAAAAGTGCATTGTGGGGCTTTTGGCGCCGAAACCAGTCATGGGTACAGTTGGACAGAATGCGCTGGTACAGCATTGGCAACTCGGCGGCTGGTTTATCTCCATAATGCTCGGCCAACTTCATCATGCTGTCCTGCACAATGTCCAATGCGGACTCCACGTTCCGGACGTGATAAACCGATCGCTTGAAGGCGCGTTTTTCGACGCTTTTCAAAAATTCGGAGAGTTCTTGTTCAGTTGCCAAGAGGTTGCCGCCATGAAACAGCGGTGAAGTTTGGTTGACTCGTATTGACCCGTTACGAACGGATTTGCTTGCTTTTCTGTGCAGATTATGGCACCGGGAAAGGACTTTCCGTCCTCTCTTTGGGCGGTTCGATTGCTGCAATGCGATAATATAAATTGCAGATTAAAAAGCAAACGGGTCATGGTCCGGCACAATTATCACTGTGCCTATGGCTTTGACCTCAAGTTCCGACGCGGCCCCACAAGTGTTTGCGAAGGAGCACCCAAGGTTTTTCGTCAGAGAAATTCACAAAGGTTGACCATGGAAATATCAAAAGCGAAAATCGCTTCGGCGGCGGCAACCAAGTCCGCGTCAAAAAATCATACAGCAGCAGCTTCAGGCAATCCGCTCACTCCAACGACCGACGAGCAGGAACTTCGCGGTGCCGAGATTCTGATCAAGGCGTTCCAGGCGGAAGGCGTCAAGTACATCTGGGGTTATCCGGGCGGCGCGGTACTGCATATTTATGACGCACTGTACAAGCAGGACACCATTCAGCACATTCTGGTCCGCCACGAGCAGGCGGCGGTGCACGCGGCCGATGGCTACGCACGCGCGACCGGCGAGGTCGGTGTGGCGCTGGTCACTTCCGGGCCGGGCGTCACCAACGCGGTCACCGGCATCGCCACGGCCTACATGGACAGCATTCCGATGGTGATTGTCTCGGGGCAAGTACCGACCAGTGCAATTGGAATGGACGCGTTCCAGGAGTGCGATGCGGTTGGCATCACACGTCCGGTGGTCAAACACAATTTCCTCGTCAAGGATGCGCATGACCTGGCTGAGACCCTGAAAAAAGCCTTTCACATCGCCCGCAGCGGACGCCCTGGTCCGGTGTTGGTGGATATTCCGAAAGACGTTTCTTTCAAAAAGGTTCACTACGCCGGCTATCCCGCAACGGTTGAAATGCGATCCTACAACCCGGTTCGCAAAGGCCATGGCGGACAGATTCGCAAGGCGCTGCAATTGTTGCTGGCAGCCAAACGTCCCTATATCTACACTGGCGGCGGCGTTTTGCTGAGCAACGCATCCAACGAATTGCGCACACTGGTGGACCTGCTGGGCTATCCCTGCACCAACACCCTGATGGGGTTGGGCGCCTACCCGGCCAGCGATCGCAAGTTCCTGGGCATGCTGGGTATGCACGGCACGGTGGAGGCCAATAACGCGATGCAACATTGCGATGTGCTGCTGGCGATCGGCGCCCGTTTTGATGACCGGGTGATTGGCAACCCCAAGCACTTTGCCCAGAATGAACGCAAGATCATTCACATCGACATCGACCCGTCAAGCATCTCCAAACGGGTCAGGGTTGACATTCCAATTGTGGGCGATGTCAAGGATGTGCTGACGGACATGATCGGCATGATCAAAGAAGGTGCCGTCAAGCCCGATGCCAATGCACTCGGCGCCTGGTGGGACACGATCGAAGAATGGCGCAAGCGCGACTGCCTCAAATATGATCACGGGAAGAACGATGTCATCAAACCCCAATACGTGATCGAGACCCTCTGGAAAATGACCAAGGACGCGGACACCTACATCACCTCCGACGTCGGACAGCACCAGATGTGGGCAGCACAGTACTACCATTTTGACGAGCCGCGTCGCTGGATCAATTCTGGTGGTCTGGGCACCATGGGCGTCGGTATTCCCTATGCCATGGGCATCAAGCTGGCCAAGCCCGACAGCGAGGTCTATTGCATTACCGGTGACGGCTCGGTGCAAATGTGCATTCAGGAGCTCTCCACCTGTTTGCAGTACAACACGCCAATCAAGATTCTGTCGCTCAATAACCGCTACCTTGGCATGGTGCGCCAGTGGCAGGAAGTTGAATACGAAGGCCGTTACAGCCACAGTTACATGGACGCGCTGCCCAATTTTGTGAAACTGGCAGAGTCCTATGGTCACGTTGGCATGCTGATTGAGCGCGCGCAAGATGTGGAACCGGCACTGCGCGAAGCACGCAAGCTCAAGGATCGCACCGTATTCATGGATTTCCGCACCGATCCCACCGAGAACGTATTTCCCATGGTCAAGGCCGGCAAAGGCATTACCGAAATGCTGCTCGGCTCTGAAGATCTTTAACCAACTTTTTTACATTGACGAATCTATTGCTTGCCAAGCCCGGTGATTACCGTCACCGGGGGAGGGCAACGAAAAGAGGAGCCTCATCTCATGAAACATATCATTGCAGTATTGCTGGAAAACGAGCCTGGCGCCCTGTCGCGCGTGGTCGGTCTATTCTCAGCCCGCGGCTACAACATCGAGTCGCTCACGGTAGCGCCGACCGAGGACCCAAGCTTGTCGCGCATGACAATTCAAACCACCGGGTCGGACGAGGTGATTGAACAGATCACCAAGCACCTGAACCGCTTGATCGACGTGGTGAAGGTGGTCGATCTGACCGAAGGTGCTTACACTGAGCGCGAACTGATGATGGTCAAAGTGCGCGCGGTGGGCAAGGAGCGTGAAGAAATGAAACGCATGGCGGATATTTTTCGCGGTCGCATCATTGATGTGACCGAGAAAAGCTACACCATCGAATTGACTGGAGATCAATCCAAGAATGACGCGTTTCTGGAAGCGCTGGAGCGGGGTGCCATCCTGGAAACCGTGCGCACCGGGTCGAGCGGCATTGGGCGCGGCGAACGTATTTTGCGAGTTTAATTTTTTACAACGGAGAAATGCATGAAAGTTTTTTATGACAAAGACTGTGACTTGAGTCTTATCAAAGGCAAGACCGTGGCCATCATTGGCTACGGCAGCCAGGGCCATGCCCACGCCCAGAATCTGAACGACAGCGGCGTAAAAGTGGTGGTTGGATTGCGCAAAGGCGGCGCCTCCTGGACCAAGGTTGAAAAAGCCGGTCTCAAAGTGGCCGAGGTGGCTGACGCCGTCAAGGCCGCTGACGTGGTCATGATCTTGTTGCCCGACGAACATATTGCAGCGGTTTATTGCGATGACATCGAGCCCAACATCAAACAAGGTGCCGCGCTGGTGTTTGCACACGGCTTTAACGTGCACTACGGTCTGGTCAACCCGCGCGCCGATCTGGACGTCTGGATGGTCGCGCCCAAGGCACCCGGCCACACCGTGCGCGGAACCTATGTCCAAGGTGGCGGCGTGCCGCAACTGATCGCCATTCATCAAGACAAATCTGGCCGCACGCGCGACCTGGCCTTGAGCTACGCCATGGCCAACGGCGGTGGCAAGGCAGGCATCATTGAAACCACTTTCCGCGAGGAAACCGAGACCGATCTGTTTGGTGAACAAGCCGTTTTGTGTGGTGGTGCGGTAGAGCTGATCAAGGCCGGCTTTGAGACTTTGGTCGAAGCCGGTTATGCGCCCGAGATGGCGTATTTTGAGTGTTGCCACGAGCTCAAGTTGATTGTCGATATGATTTATGAAGGCGGCATTGCCAACATGAACTACTCGATTTCCAACAATGCGGAATATGGCGAATACGTGACCGGCCCAAAGATCATCACCCAGGCTTCCAAAGACGCGATGCGTCAGTGTCTGAAAGACATTCAGACCGGTGACTACGCCAAGAGCTTCATCCTGGAAAACAAGGCTGGCGCGCCCACCTTGTTGAGTCGTCGTCGCCTGATGTCCGAGCATCAAATTGAAATCGTGGGCGAAAAACTCCGCACCATGATGCCGTGGATCAAGAAGAACAAACTGGTTGATCAGACCCGCAATTGAGTCTCGCGACGCGCACGACAAAGGCCACTTCGGTGGCCTTTGTTATTATGTAAAGTTGGAGACCCATTCTATGCATGACGGTAACGATTCAGACCTGCCTGAGCTTGAGACCATCGTGGTGCCCAAGCGGCGCAAGGGCATTTATGTTTTGCCCAACCTGTTTACTTTGGCAGCACTGTTTGGCGGCTTTTACGCCATTGTCATGGCCATCAATGGCCGCTTTGATCTGGCCGCTGTCGGCGTTTTTTGTGCCATGGTGCTCGACAGCCTGGATGGTCGGGTGGCGCGCATGACCAACACCCAAAGCGCGTTTGGCGAGCAGATGGATTCACTCTCCGACATGGTGTCTTTTGGTGCTGCGCCAGCACTCATCGCCTACGTCTGGGCGCTCAAGGGCCTGGGGCGCTGGGGCTGGATTGCGGCCTTTGTTTATTGCGCCTGCGGCGCCTTGCGACTGGCGCGGTTTAACGTCAACACGGCAGTGGTTGACAAACGCTATTTTCAGGGTTTGCCGTCACCTGCCGCTGCTGCGTTGGTGGCTGGATTTATCTGGTTGATGACTGACCAGGGTGTCAAAGGCCCCAGCGTGGCGTGGCCGATGTTTGCATTGGCCCTGTATTCAGGCTTGAGCATGGTGACCAATGTGCCGTTTTACAGCTTCAAGGATGTGCACATGAAGCAGAGCGTGCCCTTTGTCGTCATTGTGTTGATCGCGCTGGGCATTGCGGTGATCAATATCGATCCGCCGATTGTCCTATTTGGCTTGTTCATGGTGTATGGCTGCAGCGGCTACGTCATCTACGGTTGGCGCAAAGCCAAAGGTCTGCAAACCAGCGTCATCAGCACCTCGACCGAGGAACCTGATGAAAGAGGACTGCACAAGTAAGTGAAGGCTGGGGCAGACACGCCAGTGACAAGCCCTGGACATTGGCCACGTCGCCGAAGCGACAATCAAGACGTTTTCAGTCACCCAAAAGACAGGCCATGGACGAACCTATTCTTACCATCGACGAACGCGCGGCAATCAACTCTGGTCGCTGGTTCTCAACCTTATCCCCCTCACTCAGACACGACATTCTGCGATGCGCCTACGTCAAACGTTACAAGGACGGCGAACTCATCACCGCTCGCGGCGAGCCGCCAGAACAGTGGATTGCCTGCGCGCGGGGTGCCGTGCGGGTCAGCTCAACGTCGATTTCCGGCAAGCAGATTACGCTTACCTATGTCGAGCCCGGTATCTGGTTTGGCGATGTTGCGATCTTCGATGGAGACCGCCGCACCCACGATGCCTACGCCCATGGCGACACCACGATCCTGTGCGTTGCCAGAGCCGATTTCAAGAAAATCCTGGCGCTGCACGTGGAGCTCTACGAAGCGCTGTTACGGCTGCACGCCCGGCGCATCCGCCAGCTCTATGGTTTGGTCGAAGACCTCAACACGCTGCCGCTGCGGGCGCGGCTGGCCAAACAGTTACTGCACCTGGTGCGCAGCTACGGTGTGCCGTCCCTCAGCGATGGCTCCGAGGTCCGTATCGGCCTGCAATTGGCGCAGGAAGAGTTGGCCCAGTTGCTGGGTGCTTCACGCCAGCGCGTCAACCAGGAACTCAAATCAATGGAGCGCGAAGAAGCGATTCGGATCGAACCCGGCGGTCTGGTCATTCGCAACCGCGAAGCGCTATTGCGAATCAGTGAATCTGAAAACTAGCGCCAGAACCCCAATCAGCAGTGCACCACGATGAGCGACTTTGACCATTTCAAAGGTACCCAGGCGGTATCGGACAACCAGGCGTTTGATGTCGCTGCCTTGTCCGCCTGGCTTGAACAAAACCTGCCTGGTTTTGTCGGCCCGATCAGCGTGGAATCATTCAAAGGCGGTCAATCCAATCCAACCTACAAGCTCAACACAGCGTCGCAAAGCTATGTCATGCGCGCCAAGCCCGGCCCGGTGGCCAAGTTGCTGCCCTCAGCTCACGCAATCGAGCGCGAATTTGCCGTGATGAGCGGTTTGTACGGCACTGATGTGCCGGTGCCCCGCATGCACTGCCTGTGCGAAGACGAGTCAGTCATTGGCCGAGCGTTCTATGTGATGGAATTCATGCCTGGTCGGATTCTGTGGGATCAGGCCTTGCCGGGCATGGCGCCGTCTGAGCGAGGCGCCATTTACCGGGAAATGAACCGCGTTATCGCTGCCCTGCACCGCGTCAAATTTGCAGAGCGGGGTTTGACCACTTTTGGCAAACCGGGCAATTATTTCGAGCGCCAGATCGGCCGCTGGAGTAAGCAATACGCCGCCTCCGCCGACGCGGCAGGCCCGATGTCGCAACCGATCAAAGAGATGCAGCAACTGATGGTCTGGTTGCCGCAGCATATTCCGGCCATGGCGCGCGCCGAGCACATGGTCAGCATCGTGCATGGCGACTACCGGCTCGACAACCTGATGTTTCACCCAACCGAGCCGCGCATCGTGGCGGTGCTGGACTGGGAACTCTCCACGCTGGGGCACCCGCTGGCCGATTTCAGTTACCACTGCATGGCCTGGCACATTCCACCGGGATCGTTCCGTGGCATTGGTGGGCTTGATGTCGCCAGCCTTGGCATCCCGACCGAGGACGAATACATCCGCCTTTACTGCGAACGCACGGGACTGGTAACGCCTGAGGCGCTCAAGGCAGACTGGAATTTTTACATGGCCTACAACCTGTTTCGCATTGCTGCCATTTTGCAAGGCATTGCCAAACGCGTCGAAACCGGTACCGCCGCCAGCGCGCAGGCCGTGAGTTCGGCCGCCGGGGCCAAACCGCTGGCGCAGATGGCCTGGCAATTCGCCCAGAAGGCCTGAAGCCTGGCGGCCCTTCGCCCCTACTCAACTGACACAACTGGAGCTCCCATGGACTTTGACTACGCGCCCAAAACCAAAGAACTGCAAGGCAAACTGCAAGCCTTCATGGATGACTACATCTACCCCGCCGAAGGTGCCTGGCACGCCGAAATCGCCACCAACACCGCCGCCGGCAAGCGCTGGACACCGCTGCAACTCATCGAAGACCTCAAACTCAAGGCCCAGGCAGCCGGTCTGTGGAACCTGTTTTTGCCGGTGGACAGCGCTGCTGCCTCGGGCTACCAGGGGGCGGGCCTGACCAATCAGGAATACGCGCCGCTGGCCGAGATCATGGGCCACGTGATGTGGTCGAGCGAGGTCTTCAACTGCTCGGCACCCGACACCGGCAACATGGAAACCATTGCCCGCTATGGCTCGGCGGAAAACAAGGCACGCTGGCTCAAGCCGCTGCTGGAGGGCAGGATCCGCTCCGGCTTTGCCATGACCGAGCCCGAGGTGGCGTCGAGTGACGCCACCAACATCCAGACCCGCATCGAGCGCCAGGGCGACGACTACGTCAT
>JADGRK010000099.1 GCA_017880985.1 Rhodoferax sp.
GCTGACGCTCACGCGCGAGCCGGGCGGCACGCCACTGGCGGAAAAACTTCGCGTTCTGGTGTTGAACGACGCCATGGACGCGATGACCGAGGCGCTGCTGGTGTTTGCCGCGCGGCGCGATCACTTGCAGCGCTTGATTGAGCCCGCACTGGCGCGTGGCGAGGTCGTGTTGTGTGACCGTTTTACCGATGCCACCTTTGCTTACCAGGGCGGCGGGCGTGGTTTCGATCTGAAGATACTCTCATTTTTAGAGCGCTCTGTGCAGACTGTACAAGCGCTAAAGACCGATTTGATATGCCAACCTGATTTGACGGTGTGGTTTGATCTGGCGCCTGAAATTGCCGCCCAGCGGCTTTCAGGAACCCGTGTCCCGGACAAATTCGAGGCCCAACCGGTGGCGTTCTTCAGGCGTGTGGCAGGCGGCTACCAGCAGCGCTGGGCAGAGAATCCCAGCCGTTTTGCCCGCATCAACGCGGATCAAACGCGCGAGGCGGTGTGGCAAGACGTGTTGCGCGCCGTCAAGGCCAAGGGCTGGCTGGCATGAGTGACAGCACGACCGCCCTCGGTGCCGCGCCGTGGATTGCGGCACAGACGCAGCAACTGCTGGCGCAACGCGGCCATGCCTGGCTGCTGGCGGGGCCATCGGGCCTGGGTCAGTTTCAGCTGGCATTGGCATTGGTGCGCGCCTGGTTGTGTGAACATCCTTCAGGGCAGGGTGCCTGCGACGATTGCGGTAGTTGCCATGCAATCGACGTGCATACCCATGCCGACTTGTGTCTGCTGATGCCCGAAACCATTGCGCTGGAACTGGGCTGGCCCCTGAGTGAAAAAGCGCAGAGTGAAATTGACGCAAAAGCACGCAAGCCGAGCAAGGAAATCCGCGTCGAGGCGATGCGTGACGCGGTCGAATTTACCCAGCGCACCAGTGCCCGCGGCCGTGGCAAGGCGGTGCTGGTGTTCCCGGCCGAGCGCATGAACAACGTCACCGCCAATGCACTGCTCAAGACACTGGAAGAGCCGCCCGGCGACATGAAATTTGTGCTCGCGTCTGAGGCCGCGCACCGGTTGTTGCCGACCATTCGCAGCCGCTGCCTGTGGCACAGCATGACCTGGCCGTGCGCGCAAGACGCTTTGACCTGGTTGCAGGCACAGGGCATCGAACTGGCTCAAGCAGTCGTGCTGATGCGTGCTGCCGGGGGACGGCCTGCGGACGCGCTGGCATTTGCTGGCGCTGGTCGTGATGCGCAAAGCTGGGTCAAGTTGCCCAAGGCGGTGGCACGCGGTGACTTGATCGTCTTCAAAGACTGGTCATCGGCCGAAATCGTGAGCGCCTTGTACAAACTGTGTCACGACCTGTTGGCCGTGAAAGTTGGAGCCGTACCGCGATTTTTTGATCCCGTTGATTTGCCCGCTGGTGGTTCGGTGGTCACTTTGACCGGTTGGTCAAAATCCTTGTCGGACACCGCACGGACGGTGGAACACCCTTTCAATCCGGGTCTGATGCTGGAGGCGCTTGTCAGTCAGGCTCAAATCGCCATAAACTCTGGCACCTAGGGACTACGCATGACCAACTCTCAACCTTCAACCCCCCGCCCGAGCGTCATTCAATTGGCGATCAAGGAGAAGTCGGCGCTCTATGCGGCTTATATTCCGCTCTTTGCCCAAGGCGGCATATTTATTCCGAGCGTGCGCGAATATGAATTGGGTGACGATATTTACGTGTTGCTGTCCTTGCCGGATGACCCCCAGCGGTATCCCCTGGCTGGCAAAGTGGCTTGGGTGACACCGCCCAAGGCCGCCCACAACCGCACCCAGGGGGTTGGCATATTGTTTCCCAAAGACGAGAAGTCACGTCTGCTCAAGCTCAAGATTGAAGAGATTTTGGGAGCCCAGATGGCCGCTGATCGGCCGACACAGACCGTTTGATGTCGTGTTGCCATCGATCCGCCGGATGGCTTTTGAGGCACCATGTTTACCGATTCGCACTGTCATTTGAATTTTCCCGAACTGTTGTCCGACCTGCCCGCCATTCGTCAGGCGATGAGCACAGCGCAGGTGGATCGTGCCTTGTGCATTTCCACTACGCTGGAAGAATTTCCCACGGTTCACCGTTTGGCCACTGATTTTGATAACTTTTGGGCCACAGCGGGGGTGCATCCCGACAATGAGGGCGTTAAAGAACCCAGCCTGAAGGACCTCTTGACCCTGGGGCGCTTGCCGCGCGTGGTCGGGATCGGCGAAACCGGGCTTGACTACTTTCGTTTGGGTGAACGTCGTGTCGCCGACATGGGCTGGCAGCGTGACCGGTTTCAAACCCATATCCGCGCCGCCCGGCAGTTGGCGTTGCCGCTGGTGATTCACACCCGCAGTGCTGCAAGCGATACCCTGGCTATGCTACGGGAGGAGGGCGAAGACGGCACGCCAGGGTGTGCCGGCGGCGTTTTTCATTGTTTTACCGAAACCGCCGAAGTGGCGCGTGCGGCACTGGACCTTGGTTTTTACATTTCGTTTTCCGGTATTTTGACGTTCAAGAACGCACAGGACCTGCGCGACGTGGCAGCCTTTGTGCCAATCGACCGCTTGTTGATTGAGACCGATAGCCCCTATCTGGCACCGGTGCCGTACCGCGGGAAAACCAACAATCCGTCACTGGTACCTTTTGTTGCGGCACAGTTGGCCGAGCTCAGGCACTGTCCGGTTGAACACATCGCGGAGATCACCAGCAGAAACTTTGAAATGCTGTTCAAGGGGGTTTTGCGGTGAAACATGAGGCCTTTCTAACCTTAACAATAAACTTTAAAGTTCTCGTTTATGTTATTGTTTTATATGGTTTTTCTATTTGTAACGCTGGCTCGTACGATGACTTTTTCTCAGCCATCAAAAAAGATGATGCCAATGCTGTCGTGACGCTGCTGAATCGGGGTTTTGACGCCAATACGCTTGACCCGGCGGGTGCGCCAGGCCTGATACTTGCGATTCGGGAGCAATCGCTCAAGGTGGCGGCAGTTTTGATTAACTGGCCAAAAACCAATGTCGAGCTACGCACGCCACAAGATGAAAGCCCGCTCATGCTGGCGTCCCTTAAAGGCTTGACCCAGCTTTGTAAGCAACTCATCAGCAAAGACGCCGACGTCAACAAACCAGGCTGGACGCCGCTGCATTACGCCGCCACCAACGGCCATCTGGAAATCATGAGTGTGTTGCTCGAAAACCATGCCTATATTGACGCTGCGTCGCCCAACGGCACGACACCGCTGATGATGGCGGCGCAATACGGCACGCCGTCGGCGGTGAAACTGTTGCTCGAAGCGGGTGCTGATCCCTTGCTCAAGAATGTACAGAATTTGACCGCCATCGATTTCGCCCAGCGCGCCAGCCAACAGGAATCGGCCGAGATCATTGCGGCCTTTGTTCGCGGGCGTCAGCCGAAGGGAAAATGGTAAGTTGAGTTCAAAGCGTACTTCATACGATGTATATTATGTTAAGTAACAAACCAAGGACTTCCAGTGCTACTGGTGGCTAATGGTTTTGGCCATCAGCTTATTGACACCCCGTTTAATTCAAAGAAGCCACCTGTTCCATTCCTGACACCGCCAGCATTCCGTTCTAAGAACACCACGGATTTCGGTTTGAATCAGGGGGCTGCTTTGCTGATGGTGTCACTTCCCATGCATCAAGAATGAGCTACATTGACTGACCTATGGACGTGAAAATCGAACCCATATCAGAAATAAAGGACGTTTTGCCGCTTCTTGTCGCGTGCTGTTTACCTGTCTCTGATATTTCCCGGTCAAATCCGCCGCAGTTTTTTGGCCTTCGTTCCGGGTCGGACCTCGTGGCAGTGGTCGGACTTGAACTCTTCGAGTCAGTTGGTTTGCTCCGCTCTCTAGCTGTGTCTCCAAGCCACCGTGGTCGTGGCATAGCGCACCAACTGGTCGCTTTTGCTGAAGGTGTTGCAGCCTCTTGTGGCGTTCATACATTGTTCCTGCTGACCACAACTGCCTCCGATTTCTTCAAAACGCTAGGTTTCGTGCCGGCTTCTCGGTCATCTGCTCCCGCCGCCATTCAAGCAACCCGACAATTCTCTGGTCTATGCCCGGCTTCATCTGAATTTCTCACCAAGCCTATCGCAAAGATAAGCAGTCACTCCACCGAACCGGCATGACAAACGGCATAGCCCGGTGAATTCAAACATTAAGCGTCGACATTTGGGAGAGCTTTATGTCCGCAACGAGCAACGACCTGACCGGCGCGTCTCCACCAACAATGGACATTCACGACAGGACCCCAACTAACCCAGACCGGACATTCAGCAAGTAGGCACTGGGCTCTGCTTTACCGCTGGGTTAACTGCATGACCAGCGCCACCGGAATCCAGCCTAGGCAGGTCGCCACAACATCCCAGATGTCGACCGTGTTTGTGTCCGGGTGATAGGCGTCATAGACCTCTCTACCAGCACCGACCAGCAACACAGCGGCGCCAGCCAAGGCGAGCGAGCCGGTAGCCATGACGATCAGGACCGTTATTGCCGAGCCAACGGCGAAGTGCAGCATTTTGTCGTAGGAAAGCTTCACTATTTCGGACTCAGCACTAGGATATTGCCGATTGACCGCAGGCTTATTACTTCCTCCAGCAGCAATCCGCATCGGTCAAAGAGACCCTGCCATTCAGCGAGAGTTCTCTCCCTCCCACAGGTGCCCACGAACATCTGCATGTCGAATGAGGCACCGGCAAGGTCGGGGCGAGATTCAGGGAGAACCATCTCCATCAGGGCGATGCGGGCGCCGGTTCCAGCACTCGCAGTCGCGAGCTTGTCCAGCGCTTTGCCGCAGGTGTCGTCATCGAAGCCGTGCAGAACGGCACTTAGGAGGTAGATGTCCTTGTCGCCAGTGGCCGCAGGAACTGCTTCGAGCAGGTCCCCTGCTTCGAAGCTCATCCGGGAGAGCAGCGCTGGGGCTTCGCGCCCAGTCCAGTATTGCGCGGCTCCTTCAATAACCTCAGCACGGTCCACCACCAGCGCCTTGAGATGCGGATGCAGCTTCAGGATGGCAAGAGATTTGCCCCCCTGGAGCCACCGACGTCAATGATGCGCTCGAAGCGCTCCCATGCGAAGTCCGTCGCGAAGCCGTTGCCGGTCAATGCCGCCACGCTGTCCATGGCACGTGTAAACAGCGCGTCGAATTCTGGATGACTGTTCATGTAGGAATACATCTCCATCCCGTGCGCGAGCCTGAACGGCACATTTCCGCTGCGCACGCCCTGCTCCAGTTGCTCATACCAGGGCTGGCTCATCTCCGCCGAGCTGTGCATCAGGACCATTGCGCGTACGTTTTTTGGATTGTCTTCACGCAGATAGCTGGAAAGAGCGCTATTTCTGAACATACGAGGCGCCACTTCATCGAAAACGCCCATCGCTGACAACATGCGAAGCAAACCGTAGGTTGCGTCAGGTTGGGCTGATATGCGGCTGGCGATGTCGTCGGCTGAGAGTTGTCCGTCTCCCAGCACGGACGCTACATCGAGGCGAACGGCAACAAAGAGTACCCCTGACTGCCAGAAGGCTGAACCAATCTGCATCAGCCGAAACGGCGGCGGTGTGAGCTTGTTTGGAAGGCTTAGCAGCCAGTTGGCAAGTTTCATTAGTCTGGCAAACCGCCGTGCGGGACCGGGATTTTTCTGCAGTGACATCGCCATTCTCCTCCGCTGTCGCCACTTGGCCGGCGACTGGTCGACCGCACAGAGCTGATGTTTTCGTTCACCGCGACAGGGTGAATATTCTGCCAGTCGCGTCACATAACGCCTCAACCAGACCCCCTTTGAGCATTCTGCGAACACAGCAGGCCACGGTCTTGCGCAATATCAATCGGCCGCGTGGCTCTTTAGGGATTAACGCAAGATGAAGGTTTCGCCTGCTTCATGTCACGCGGTGAATGTTCGCTTTCGGCTCCAGTAACTGACTGCAATGGGCGCCGACCTGACTGTCCGAGGACCAAATTCAGACCGTAGCAATTCACCGGGAGTCATTCAATCTTGCGAGGTCGATAAGCGCCGTCATTACCTCTTGCGTGAAGCCGACCCGCGCATTGCCGAAACCGTCGCCACCACTGAGAATCAGAGATTGAAGATATTCAGCGCAGTCACTGTGTCCCCAAAACATTTTGATTGACTTAGCTACGCGCTCATGACGCTTGTTGATGATAGCAAGGTCATGGTCAACCTGCACCTGCTCAGAAAACTCATGCAGGCTCATCGGCCGGGTTACGTCGTCCCCAAAATCCGGGGGGATTTTTGGCAAACCAACAGAATGGTTCTTACTCATGAAATGTTGTGCACGATTCAATAAAAGGGATGCTAGCTGGCGCCCACAGTGCTTTCAAAAAAGTGACTTCGATGGAATGGAACGCGAACTACTGCTCGCAACTTTTTGCCATTTCCCACAATTGTCGATTCACTTGGTCTAGGATAGTTTGACTAAAGTCAAACTATCTGGTGCAATTATCTTTATCCGTTGTTCCGCATTAGCTGCACGATGTTGGCGAAGCCAATCGCAATCAGAGCATAGTGGCCGCCGACTGTGGGAACCAAATTAACCCCATCATGCTGACGGTCTTGAGCGTCTGCTTTCTGGCGACGTCAATGGGGCTCGGCAAGCGATTGGCGTGCGCGACCCGGGCTCGGCGTTTTTGGTGGTCGCGCTGGATCTCCACCACGGCGTTGATCGCTGTGAGAATGGCTATTTTTTTGCCGCGTGGCCCCAAAACAGCAAAGCTTCACGTCCTTCAATCAGTAGATCGGCTTTGGCACCGACTGGCAGCAACACCTTGGTGGCGACGTGACCATAAGGCAAATTGGTGATCACCGGGGTTTTGGTCTGCTCGCGCAACCAGTCCACCACCGTCTGTAATTTGTAGCCCCGATCGTGCGGCGTCAGTTGGAATTTGGTAAATTGACCCAGGACAATCGCCTTTTGGCGCCCCAATACCCCGGCGTGCAGCAGTTGCGTCAGCATGCGCTCGATGCGGTACGGGTGCTCTGCCACCTCCTCCAGAAACAGAATCCCTCCTTTGATATCTGGAAAATACGGGGTGCCAACCATCGAGGTCAACACCGACAGATTGCCACCCCATATCACTCCATTTCTTATACCAAATGAGGTTCTGGCCGTCGTCGATGGTATGGGAACAGCTATTGAATTAGTAGCGTATTGATTCGCATCCCGATTTTGTCGCCAGCCAGTGCCCTCCCCTCGCCCCTGGACGAGATCTTCAAAACAGGCTTCCATGATGTCGTCTGGCACCAGGCCTTCAGCGTGTCCGTGACCATCGACCAGGTCCGGCTTGCCGCCAACGCCAAATCCTTCGCACAGGGCTGGTCCGGCCCAGGTGATGGCGCCAGTGCGGGCCAGCACGGCATTTTGCAACGCCGTGAAATCGCTGATACCAACAAATTTCGTCCCGCTTTCGACGGCGTTGGCCACGGCTTTGTAGTGGATACCGCCCAGAATCCTGGTCAGACCGTAGCCGCCGCGTGAAATCAATGCGACATCGGCACTGCTGGCAACTGCCCGGTGGATGGCGGCCAGGCGAGTCTCATCATCGCCGGCAAAACGCAAATGGCTGGCCAGCGCCGCCTCGTCAATTTCAACCTCATAGCCCAAGACTTTGAGCCGCGCCACACCGCGTCGAAATGCGGCCTTGTCACGCACCGCGCCAGAGGGTGAATAGATGTAAATATGTTTCTTCATGAATTGTCTGAACTGAATGGGACCGGATTGCGCTTGTGAATTTCGGAATTTTCAAAATCCGACACCATGACCGGGAAGGCCCTCAATGCCGCACGGTGGCCGCGGTCCGGAAACGGCGCTTCATAAGGCGTGTCATCAGGGTCCAAAGGAATAGTCACCGGCAACAGACCGCAGTAGCGGGCGTCATCCTTCAAGGGCAGCATCCGGCCCAGCAATTCGCCCGAGCCCTGCACCACCAGCATGACATTTGACAG
>JADGRK010000100.1 GCA_017880985.1 Rhodoferax sp.
GTGTTTGCGAAATGAAGACCAGTTTGCCCAGATTGAGGTGTTACTTGACCAATTCGCGACGCTTTGCCATGGGACGTGAAAGGTCATTTAGCGCGATTTCCGGTCATTGAAGAATTGTCACATTGCCCCATCACCCATCTCTGTCACTCTCGCCACATCACCACGGCATTCCGAGCACAGACCCACAAGCAGCAAGTCTCCACCCACGACTGTCCCGGCAAAGTCAGTGATAGTGACCTCATGGCGGCACTGGACGCACCAGACGTTGGACAGGAGTAGCTTCTTGGCGTGGGCTGGAACCTTGGCCCATAGCTTGGCAGCACGGCCGGTGAATTTCGGAATGGATTCAAGATTCATAGTGCTGTGATTGTGGAGCGTGTCAAGTGATCGGTCAGGTTGTGCCAGTAAAGTTATTGACTACTCAAAAAATCTGGAGCAGAATTTCTTTGTGACCGAGTCTTTATCCTCGGTGAAGGAGCCCTATAGATGACCAAGGACCACACTTACGCTCACATCTGACTGACGGTTTGCCGTCATGCCGCTTCCCATACTTGAGGAAGCACCTGGAAGGGTTAGGGTTCGTTATGAACCCTGCCCTTTTTTATTGTGGCTGTGCACCTGAGATTGTCCAAAGGTGCTCTGGCCATACCCTGCATCTACCCAACCGAACCAATGCAGAACTCAATGCTTTCCAATGGTTCCAACTGGGCATGAAAAAAGCCCATCACGATTTCTCGTAAGGGCTTGATTCACTAGCGTATTCTGGCTCCTCGACCTGGGCTCGAACCAGGGACCTACGGATTAACAGAACAGGTCACTCCTGTTTTGATAGCGAGTAAGTTGAAGATTCGTAACGAGTTTTCAGGCGGGGATCACCTCAGTTTTTCCATGCCGAACCGCCGACCGAACCTATGGTGGTTATGGTGGTGGCGATGCGCGGAAAAGTCGAACACGATCAACGAGTTACCGCAAAGCGGAGTCGAACTGGCGGAAACCGAGCGGGCCAACTGAACCGCGCCGAACTGGTTTTTTTGGCTGGCGGTTGGGGTGGGGTAGGGTGGCAGAAAGCAGTCGGTGAAAGTGGCTTCAGGGGCGCTCAATGGCACACTGGTGCCAGTAAGGTTGCTCGGATTGGGTGGTGAGACCCAACGACTCTTTAAGACACAAACCCGACGTACAGCGGATCCGCATGAAACCCGGCGGGAAGTCGAAAGATGACTTTGGATTTCGCCGGAACCGGCCGTTCACCACCGATGCCAGAAACTCGGGAGCAGTCAGACAAGGACGAGGATCAATTTTCCCGGTTGGCCGTCAACAGCGCAGCGTTTGCGGGTATTCGCCGACGACAGCGTTCTGGATGCCCAATTTGCTTCCAGTCAGTCGCCACTTGTAGCTCAAGGGCCATGCAGCAAACATCAGCCCATGTGTAAGCCGCCGTTCACCGAAAAATCGGCACCAGTCGAATAGCCGCCTTCATCAGAGGCGACCCAGGCGATGATCGAGGCAATTTCGCTGGGCTCGCCCAAGCGCTTGACCGGCACCGTGGCGATGATCTTGTCGAGCACATCCTGACGAATGCCCTTGACCATGTCCGTGCCAATATAGCCTGGGCTAACCGTATTGACGGTCACACCCTTGGTCGCCAGTTCCTGCGCCAGCGCCATGGTGAAGCCGTGCATGCCGGCCTTGGCGGCGGAATAGTTGGTCTGGCCCGCCTGGCCCTTTGCGCCATTCCCGGATGAAATGTTGATGATGCGGCCCCAGCCCTTTTCCACCATGTCGGCCACCACCTGCTTGGTGACGTTGAACATGGAGTTCAGGTTGGTTTCGATCACGGTAGCCCAGTCTTCACGCGTCATTTTTAGGAACATGCGGTCCTTGGTGATGCCGGCGTTATTCACCAATACATCAATGCTGCCGTGCTCGGCCTTGGCCTTGGTGAATGCTTCTACCGTGGAATCCCAGTTGCCAACATTGCCGACTGAAGCGTAAAACGTCAAGCCCAATGCCGCCTGTTCAGCAATCCACTTGGCGTGGTCCCGCGTGGGGCCACAGCCGGCGATGACCTTGAAGCCTTCTTTGCTCAGGCGCTGGCAAATGGCGGTTCCGATACCGCCCATGCCACCGGTGACGTAAGCTACTTTTTGACTCATTTCTTTCTCCTCTTTGTTAACCAGCTGACGAATGGATAATACCTGTTGCCAAGGTCAAATGCGTTCAAGAATCACCGCGATACCTTGGCCGCCACCGATACACATGGTGACCAGCGCGTACTTGCCGCCGGTACGCTGCAGTTCGTAAACCGCCTTGGTCGCGATGAAGGCACCGGAGCAGCCGACTGGGTGACCGAGAGCGATCGCACCACCGTTAGGATTGGTCTTCGCCGGGTCAAGGCCAAGCGCCTTGTTTACGGCAATCGCCTGCGCGGCGAACGCTTCGTTAGCCTCGATAACGTCCATCTGGTCAAGCGTCAGCCCGGCCTTCTTCAGTGCTAGCTTGGAGGCAGGAATCGGACCTTCGCCCATGATTTCGTTCGGCACGCCGGCGATGGCGTAGGAAACAATGCGGGCAATCGGCTTCTGACCAGCCTTGGCGGCCACATCAGCATCAGCAAGCACGAAGAAGGCAGCTCCATCGTTGATACCCGACGCATTGCCGGCCGTGACCGTGCCGTCTTTCTTGAAGGCCGGCTTCATCTTGGCCAGGGACTCCATCGTGGTACTGGCTTTGCCGTGCTCGTCTGTGTCGAAAACGACTTCGCCTTTGCGTGTTTGCTGGACAATCGGCACGATCTGTGACTTGAAGCGACCTTCAGCGATGGCTACCGCGGCGCGGCGCTGCGATTCGAGCGCGAACGCATCCTGCTCCTCGCGGGAGATGTTCCACTTGGTCGCAAGGTTTTCTGCCGTGATGCCCATGTGACCAACGCCAAATGGGTCGGTCAGCACGGCGACCATCATGTCGATGGCCTTTGTGTCGCCCATACGGGCGCCGGTACGCAAGGCCGGCACCATGTAGCCGCCGCGCGACATGACTTCGACGCCGCCGCCGATGCCGTAATCAAAGTCACCGAGCATGATGTTCTGCGCTGCGGTAACAATCCCCTGCAGTCCTGATGAGCAGAGGCGGCTGACCTGCATGGCGATGGAATCCATGGGTAGGCCAGCCTGGATGGAAGCGACACGAGAAACATAGGCGTAACGCGAATCGGTCGGAATACAGTTGCCGACGACAGCGTTACCGATTAGTTGCGGATCGACGCCAGAGCGGGCAATGGCTTCCTTCATCACGATGCCGGCCAGTTCCGCCGGCTCCATATTGGACAGCGAACCGCCGAACGTGCCAATAGCGGAACGCACTGCGCTTAGAACAACGACTTCTTTACTCATGGGAAAACTCCTTTAGATAATACATCGGCCGCCCACAGACTGGCGAGCCACAATAAAAATAACAGCAACACCTAAAGTACCAGCGCCCGCGAAACAAGTCCGACTTCGCAATTGCCATTGGGGTTGAAGCTCGAAACCTAAAAACTGAATTTATAATTATTCATAATAGGCTTGCTGGAAGCTGACTGGCTCTGTAAAAGAGTCGGTGAGTACAGCTTGAATCTGAATGGGAAGCGGCCGCAGGCGGAGGTGCTGACCGAGAGTATGTTGGTGCACGACGTGAAAAACACCATCGCCAAGATACCCGCATCTAGAAGCTCAATCTCTCTTGGTTGAATGCACCATATTGACAAAGGTCAGCAACCAGTTTGGCATACATTCAGCGCTAACTGTGCGCAGTTCGAGCCCGGGTCGGACGAGGCAGAATACCCAACTGAGGTGACCAGGCCAGCCACAATGCCTTTGATCGCCGTCAACCCGGAAAATGCCCCGATCATGCAGGCGTGCGGCGCGCCATGGAAGTGGTCTTTCGCACTAAATGAGCGGTTTCACCGGCCTCCATCGCTCGTCCCGACGGGCCAAGTCTCGCGCTGCCGGCTTGCCGAAATCGCGTTGAAAATCCGATCTGTTCGTCACTTCTTGCGCGCGGTGTCCAGGCGAAGCTTAACGAAAGAACCGGGGGCATCCTCGATCGGCTTGAACTTGCCTTTGGCCGGGTCACGGGCCGGCACTTTTTTACTGCCCAGTGCGTCAATCCAGTTTTGCCAGTCGGTCCACCAAGAGCCTTCGTGCCGATGGGCGCCCTCAAACCATTCCTGGGGGGTTGATGGGCGCGTCTCGCTGTCGTTGGTCCAGAAACCATACTTGTTGGCCGATGGCGGATTGACGACGCCGGCGATGTGGCCTGAGCCGCCCAGCGCGAAACGCACCGGCCCACCCAGCGCGGTCGAGCCCAGATAGACCCCGTGCCATGGCGTGATGTGGTCTTCCATGGTGGAAATGAAGTAGGACGGTGTCTCGACCTTGGACAGATCAATCGGGGTGTCGAGCAAAGTGATGCCACCGGGCTTGCGCAGCAAATTCTTCAGGTACATGTTGCGCAGGTAGTAGCTGTGCATCTTGTAGGGCATGCGCGTGGAATCGGAATTCCAGTAAAGCAGATCGAACGGGAAGGGGTCCTTGCCCATCAGGTAGTTGTTGACCACGAACGACCAGATCAGGTCGTTTGAGCGCAGCATGTTGAAAGTGCCACCCATTTCCGAGCCTTCCAAGAAGCCGCGCTGCTGCATCTTCTTTTCGAGGCTTGTCACCTGGGCTTCGTCGATGAAGACGCCAAGTTCGCCTGGAATCGAGAAATCGAGCAGGGCGACAAAGAAAGTCGCCGAGGCGATGCGCTTGTCATTCTTGGCCGCCATGTAGCCCATGGCGGAGCCCAACAGCGTGCCACCGAGGCAGTAGCCGATCAGATTAAGTTCTTTCTCTCCGGTCTGCTTACAAACGGCGTCGATAGCCGTCAGCGCGCCTTCGCTCAGGTAATCATCAAAGCCCTTCTGCGCGAGTTTTGCGTCCGGGTTCACCCACGAAATGACAAAGACACTGTGGCCTTGGTCGGTCGCCCACTTGATGAAGGAGTTGCTCTCGCGCAGGTCGAGGATGTAGTACTTGTTGATCCAGGGCGGGATGATCAGCAGCGGACGTTTGTATTGCTGCTTGGTGCTTGGGTTGAACTGGATCAGCTGGATCATTTCATTCTGGAAGATCACCTTGCCCTGCGTCGTGGCGACGTTGCGGCCCATTTCGAAGGCGCTCGGATCGGTCATCTTGACGCGCAACTGGCCGTCGCCTTCCTCGATGTCGCGCAGCAGGTTGTTGAAGCCCTTGAGCAGATTTTGTCCGTGACTCGCTGCGGTCTCCCGCAACACTTCGGGGTTGGTGGCGGCGAAGTTAGTGGGCGACATCGCGTCGATGAATTGGCGCGTAAAAAAATTCACCTTCTTCTTCGAGATGTCTTCCAGACCTTCTACATTGCTGACCGCGTCATGAATGTGGCGGGCGCTGATGAGATAGCTTTGTTTGATGAAATCGAACAGGAAGTGTTCTTCCCACTGCGCGTCCTTGAAACGGTTATCGCCCTTTTTCGGCGTTGCCATTGGCGTTGCCGCTATGCCCATTGAGCGCAGCATCGAGTGCTGCCATAGGGAAAAATAGTCCCACACCAGCGTCATCTGGGTTTGGGCAATCTTGTGGGGATTGGCCAGCATCTTGGCCATCATGTCCATAAAGGCCTGCGCGATGCCCAACTCGTCCGAAGGCGTAGACATGCCATTCTTCATCTGGCGCCGGATGTGGCCAGCAATCAGTCGGGAGGCGCGTTGGGCGACCTCCTCATAGGTCTTTGCAAGCTCTTTTGAATCGGGCAACGCACGGGTCTCGTGGGCGGACATGGTGACTCCTGGGATTATTGGTTGGGTGTAGTGGCGCGGTAACCGGTGTTAGGCGACGTCAAATATGCGGCTTCCAGACGCGCGGCCCAAGTGGTGAGGTTCGGCTCACAAACGGCATCAGCTTTTGTATCAGCTGAAGTGTAAGCCACCGTTGATGTTGAGGGTCGCTCCCGTCATGAAGCCGGCCAGATCGGAGACCAAATACGCACACAAGGCACCGATTTCTTCGGGTCGACCCAAGCGCCCCATTGGAACGGTCGCGACAATCGCGTCGCGCGCTTCTTGTTTCATCGCCAACACCATGTCCGTGGCGATGTAGCCTGGCGCAATGGCGTTAACGGTAACGCCCTTCTTTGCCACTTCGGCAGCAATCGACTTGGTGAAGCCGATGACCCCCGCCTTGGCGGCCGAGTAATTCGCTTGCCCGAACTGCCCTTTGACGCCATTGACCGAAGAAATGTTGATCACCCTGCCCCAGCCGCGATCGGCCATACCGGCCAATACCGGATGGGTGACATTGAACAAGGAGTCGAGATTGGTGGCCATAACGGCATCCCATTGCTCCTTGTGCATTTTCCTGAACACGGAGTCACGGGTAATGCCGGCATTGTTCACCAGCACGTCGACGGGCCCATGCTCGGCTTCAATCCTCCTGACCAGCGCTTCGCAAGCTTCATGGTCACTGACGTCCGCCTCGGCCACCGGAAAGTCAAAGCCTTCCGCCCGCATCTTGGCGAGCCACTCATCCTTGGGTGCAAAGTTCGGCAAACAATTGGCCACCACGGTCAGACCACTTTGAGCCAGTGCCTTGCAGATGGCGGTGCCCAAGCCACCCATTGCACCAGTAACCAATGCGATTCGTTTTGTCATATTGAAATGTCCTTGTTGATTCAAATCCGGACCCTTGTCCTCGCCGATTCAGCGTGCCTTTTTGGCCTTTGTTGCCGGTGCAACACTCGCCACTACTGCAGCGCTTTTTTTCATCATGGAATCAAGTGTGCTTTCAACGGTCCAAGCGGCAGCCTTCATGTTCTTGCCAGCTGAGGCAAAGACTGCCGGAGCCGGGTAAGCCTTTTCGATGGCGTCAACGGTGGTATGGAATTGCTCGAAACTCAGCTTGGTCGCCTCTTTCAAGTTACTGGCGAACATGACCATCCCGGCTTCTGCCGAGGCCTTCATGACTTCGAATGCTTCCTGTGGGTCTTTGACGCCCTTGATGGACTCAACGGTTTCAGCAAGCGCACGTTGCGCTTCTTGGGCCTGATTCTGTGCCAAATCCGCCCACGCCTTGATGTTGTCCTGAACGGGCCCTAGTGCCTCTTGCATTGCCGCAGGATTGAAACTGGTGACTGATGCCGACAGTGTTTTCGCGATCGCTTCGAATGGGGTGTCCTTAAACATTTGGTGGCCTTCGTGAATAATTGTTGCAGTGCAGCAATTATCAGTGAACTGCGTGGGCTGTGCCGGCTTGTCGCGCAAAAGAATTTGATTAGTAGGGAACGCCTAGATCGCACTATGGCGGGAGGACCGGGTGTAGTGTGGGTCCGCCCAACATCACCGCGACTCTGCAGACGCCCAAGGGCTCGTCATTTGCATTAGCTGCTAGACAGGTCAACTTCGCTGCGACGACTTCAGCCATCAGCTACCGCCAACATAGCAGTTGCTGTCGCGGCAGATGGGCGCATGCTGGCGCGGACCACGCGGCGTTGATTGGGCGGAGTTTGCTGTGGTGGTCACTGGCTTCGTTTTGAATTGGTGTGCGATGTTTAGGCGGCGCCGGCGATTCGTGCTGCAGCTTCCTGCAATCGGTACATATGCCAACATTCGTGACAATCAGCATACGTCAGTGACCACGCCCGGCAGTAAGCGAGCTGTGGAGCTAAAGGGATACCCCGTTGTTTTGCACAGTCTATGTGTTTCGGTCATCCCTGATCACTGCCCGTTTTGTGAGCAGCAAAAGCGATTGCAGCAGCGACGCCGTCTCTGAGAGTTACTCACAAAGTTATTAACAAACTAAATCACCGTTTTTGGGGGCAACTTGTCTCTGCGCTCAAGGTTCGCAGGAAATTGACACATCAGGGTTATCCCCAATTGAAGGATCAACGGTGGTATGGCGCCCAATGAAAT
>JADGRK010000101.1 GCA_017880985.1 Rhodoferax sp.
TGCAACTTGATCAGGTCACCCGCAGCTATGCGATGCCCCGTGAGCGACTGTGGGGCCCGGCGCCAGTGGTACACGCTTTGCGGGGTGTAAGCCTGCGCATGAGCAGTGGCAAAAACCTCGGTGTGGTCGGCGAATCGGGCTCGGGCAAATCGACCCTGGCGCGTCTGGTGATGGCGCTGGAGCCGCCCACCAGTGGCGCGGTCCATCTGCTTGGGCAGGCACTCAATCAACTCAGTCCGGCCGCCCTGCGCGACGCGCGGCGCAATTTTCAAATGGTGTTTCAGGATCCGTATGGTTCGCTCGACCCGCGTCAGACGGTGCAGCGTATCGTCACCGAGCCACTGGCCGTGCTGGGCGGCAGCAGCGCGGCCGACATGCGCAGCCAAGCTCATGAGGTGCTGAGCTCAGTCGGCTTGCGCAGCAGCGATCTGGACAAATACCCGCATGAGTTTTCGGGTGGCCAACGCCAGCGTATCGCCATTGCCCGTGCCATCATGACGCGCCCCAAACTGATCGTCGCGGACGAGCCGGTCAGCGCCCTGGATGTGTCAGTGCAGGCCCAGGTGCTCAACCTGATGCAGGATTTGGCGCAACAGTTTGGCGTGACCTATCTGCTCATCAGCCACGATCTGGCGGTGGTTGACCATTTGTGCGACGAGGTTGCCGTGATCTACCAGGGGCGCATTGTGGAACAGGGCTCGCCGGTCACGCTATTTCGGGAAGCGGCCCACCCCTACACCCAGGCACTGTTGGCCGCCGTGCCCCGCGCCACTCCGAACCCGGCAGCGGCGGGGAGAAAGCGCAGCATCCCGATCACGCCGCGCCAGCATCCGGCCACAGCCTGCCCCTACGCCCCGCGTTGCGCCCAGGCACAAGCTCTGTGCGACCGGCAGCGACCCGAACTCGGGTTGATCAGCGAGGGACATCAGGTGGCTTGCCATTTTGGTTCCAGGTTTATAGCGCCAGACAAGGGTTAAAAATGGTATTGTTCGGCGTCGTGTCGTGCAGGATTTTGGTTCAGGACTCATTTTTTTACAGGAGAAATATCGTGCTCAATCGTCGTCACATTCTCACCTCGGCTGCCACCGGTGCCGCACTGGCAACGCTGCCCTGGGCTGCCAGCGCGCAAGGCAAAAAAGACAGCGTTGTGCTGGCCATGACGCTGGAGCCGCCAGGGCTCGATCCGACCGCAGGAGCAGCTTCTGCGATTGCCGAGATCGTGCAATACAACATCTTCGAGACGCTCACCAAAATCAACAGCGACGGCAGCGTCTCGCCGCTGCTGGCAGAAAGCTGGGAAGTCTCGCCCGATCTCAAAACGTACACGTTCAAACTGCGCAAAGGGGTGAAGTTTCAGAACGGCGAAGCGTTCAACGCCAGTGCCGTCAAGTTTTCATTTGAGCGCGCCGCTGCGGAGAAAAGCACCAACAAGGACAAACGTACTTTTGCCAGCATGCAGAGCGTGGCGGCCATCGACGACCACACTGTCGTCATTCTCAACAAATCACTCGACCCCGACTTCTTGTTCTTGATGGGCCAGGCCACCGCCATCATCGTTGAACCCAAAAGCGCGGACAGCAATGCCACCAAACCGGTGGGCACCGGCCCTTACCAGCTCGCGGCATGGAGCAAAGGGTCTTCCGTCACTTTGACCAAGTGGGATGGCTACCGCAGCGCTGCCAATGTCAAGATGAAGAAGGTGACTTTCCGCTTCATCAGCGATACAGCGGCCCAGGTGGCAGCCCTGCTGGCGGGCGATGTGGATGCCTTCCCGCGCGTCACGCCGCGCAGCGTGGTGCAGTTCAAGACCAATGCCAAGTTCCAGGTGGTGGTGAGTGGTTCGCGCGCCAAAACCATTCTGGCCATCAACAACAAGAAAAAGCCGCTCGATGACGTGCGTGTGCGCCGCGCCATTGCCGCCGCGATTGACCGCAAAGCCGTCATTGAGGGCGCGGCCGACGGCTACGGCGTGCCGATTGGCAGCCACTATGTGCCGGGCGCATTTGGCTACGTTGACACCACCGGCATCAACCCGTTCAATATCGAAAAAGCCAAGGCCCTGCTGGCCGAAGCCGGCATCAAAACGCCCCTGGAGCTGAGCCTGAAATTGCCACCGCCGCCCTATGCGCGTCAGGGGGGCGAGGTGATCGCGGCGCAACTGGCCAAGATTGGCATCATCGCCAAGATTGAAAACGTCGAATGGGCGCAGTGGCTCAGTGGCACTTTTACCAATAAGAACTACGACCTCACCATCATCTCGCACGTGGAACCTTTTGACTTGGCTAACTTCGCGAAGCCGGACTATTACTGGGGTTACAACTCACCGCAATTTTCCGCCTTGTTTGAAAAGATCCAGAACGCGCCGCGAGCCGCTGATCGGGCCAAACTGCTCGGCGACGCGCAGCGCATGCTGGCCAATGACGCAGTACACGCCTTTTTGTACCAGCCGCAATGGATCACGGTGGCCAACAAGAACCTCAAAGGACTGTGGAAGGACATGCCGATTTTTGTCAACGACGTATCGGCATTGTCGTGGTCGTAAAACTGCACGAACTCGGCGCCCATCAACTGATTGCGGCCTACCACCGGCGCGAGCTGTCGCCGGTCGAGGTCACGCAATCGGTTCTGGAACACATTGAGCGCTGGGAACCTCATATTCATGCCACTTATCTGCTGCGACCGGAGCTTGCGCTGGACCAGGCGCGCGCTTCCGAGGCCCGCTGGCAGCGCGGTGAGCCGTGTGGTGCGCTGGACGGCGTGCCTGTCACCCTCAAGGAAAACATCGCCACGCGTGGCGACCCCATGCCACTGGGTACGCTGGCCACCGAGCTGACACCCGCTGCGGCCGACGCGCCACCGGCCGCCCGACTGTTTGAGGCCGGTGCCGTCATGGTCAGCAAGACCACCATGCCCGACTACGGCATGCTGTCAAGTGGCTTATCGAGTTTTCATCCACTGGCGCGCAATCCGTGGGACCTGAGCAAGACGCCCGGCGGCTCCAGTGCCGGCGCCGGGGCGGCGGCGGCAGCCGGTTATGGCCCACTGCACATCGGCACCGACATTGGTGGTTCGCTGCGTTTGCCCGCCGGCTGGTGCGGCATTTTCAGCCTTAAGCCGAGTCTGGGCCGCATTCCGATTGATCCGCCTTACACCGGCCGTGCGGCCGGCCCCATGACGCGCACCGTCGCGGACGCGGCGCTGATGATGCAGGTGCTGTCGCTGCCGGACGCACGCGACAGCATGAGTCTGCCCTACCAAGCGATCGACTGGGACCAGTTTGAGCAAGGCGTGGACATGCTGCGTGGGCTCAAGATTGGGCTATTGATGCAGGCTGGCTGCGGACTGGCCGTTGAGCCCGAGGTGTGCGCTGCCATTGAGCACGCAGCTGTTATCTTTGAACGCGCCGGTGCCATTGTCGAACCCATACCGCCCTTCATGACGCAAGCCATGCTCGACGGCATGGATCAAAGCTGGCGCTTGCGGTCGCACATCGACATGGCGGCGCTGGTAGCAGAAAAAAAAGCCAAAATATTACCCTTCATCCAGCAATGGGCCGACAGCGCGGCCGGCATGACTGGACCACAGGCGTTCATCGCCTTCAGCCAGTTTCACGCCACGCGCGTGGCTACGGTGCGTGCCTGCCAGCATTTTGACTTCGTGATTTCGCCCACTTCACCGATGCCGGCTTTTGCGGCGGAATTGCCTTCGCCCAGCAACGACCCGCTGCACGCCATGGAGCACATCGGCTTCACGGTGCCTTACAACATGTCGGAACAACCCGCCGCCTCCATCAATTGCGGCTATACCAGCAGCGGCTTGCCCATCGGCCTGCAGATTGCCGGCCGACGCTTTGATGATCTGGGTGTGTTGCAGGTGTCGCGGGCTTTTGAGTTGCTGCGTGACCCGCAGCGACCCTGGCCGCAGCCTCCCGCCTGATGACCCAACTTGTTTTTATTCCCGGTCTGGCCGCCGACGCCATCATCTGGCAGCATCAGATGGCGGCCATGCCAGCGCAGCTCCAGCCCGCGGTCACCGACGTACACATGCGCCACGTCACGCTGCCGGAAATGGCGGCGACCCTGCTGCAGGAGCATTCAGGCGAGCTGATACTGTGTGGCGCCTCGATGGGCGGCATGCTGGCGATGGAGGTAGTGCACCAAGCCCCGCAGCGTACCATAGGGCTGGCGTTGCTGGGCACCACTGCGCGGCCCGAAACTGATGCGATGAGGGCACTGCGTGAAGCGGCGATCATCTTGTTTGAGCAGGGTCGGGTCAAAGAGCTACTGGAAGCCAACCTGGCCATGGCCTTTCATCCCGGGCGGGCCGACGATAGCGAGCTGCGCCAAATTTATCTTGACTTCGTGCTAGCTGCTGGCGCGGCCCAGTTGATACGCCAAAACCGGGCCCTGATGGCACGCCCCGATGCACGGCTTCACTTGGGCTTGGTGTCCTGCCCGACACTGGTGCTGTGCGGCGACTCCGACCAGCTCACACCGCCCGAATGCTCACGCGAAATTGTGCAACTGATCAAGGGCTCCGAGCTCAAGCTGGTGCCGAAGTGTGGCCATATGCTGACCATGGAACGGCCCGCCGAGGTCAATGCAGCGCTGCTGGCCTGGCTGGCAGCTATCGCGCCCTTGACCTGAGCCTGCATCGATAATGTTCCGGCCATGAATAATACAAATAGCCCGAGCGGTTCCATTACCGATGTGGCCGGCATCGAGGTTGGACATTTCACCGATCCACGCCGTCCGACCGGCTGCACCGTGATCATTACCCGCGACGGGGCGGTGGCCGGCGTGGACGTGCGTGGCGCGGCCCCCGGCACGCGTGAGACCGACCTGTTGAACCCTTCCAATCTGGTGGATCGCGTGCACGCCATCCTGCTGGCCGGTGGCAGCGCCTGGGGGCTGGATGCGGCCAGCGGCGTGATGCAGTGGCTTGAAGAACAAGGCATCGGATTGGAAGTGGGTTTTGGTCTGGTGCCGATCGTGCCGGCCGCTGTGCTGTTTGACTTGCCGGTGGGCGATGCCAGTATCCGGCCTGACGCGCGGGCCGGCTATCAGGCTTGTCTGGCGGCCCGACGTGACCCACCCGACGATGGCAATGTCGGTGCCGGCGCCGGCGCCTTGGTGGGCAAGATCTTTGGCTTGCAGCGCGCCATGCGGGGCGGCATCGGCAGCGCTTCAGTCACCGTGGACGGCATCACGGTCGGCGCCATCGTCGCCTGTAACGCCCTGGGCGACATCATTGATCCTGCCTCGGGTCAGCTATTGGCGGGTGCCAGAACGCCGGATGGCACAGCCCTGCTGAATTCGCGCGAGGCGATCCTGGCGGGTGTGTTGCCGCAACCGGTTTTGGCGGGCACCAACACCACCATCGGCGTGATTGCCACCGATGCGATATTGACCAAAGCCCAGGCACAACGCCTGGCCCTGGTGGCTCATGACGGACTGGCCCGGGCCATCAATCCGGTGCACAGCCCCTCGGATGGAGACACCCTGTTTGCATTGGGCACCGGCCAGGCTGGCAGATCAGCGAGCATGCTGGTGCTGGGCACCATGGCCGCCGAGGTCACGACCCGGGCGGTGATCCGTGCGGTGATGGCAGCCAGGGCCGTCAGCGCAGGCGCCATGACCTGGCCTGCAGCCTGCGACCTGGTGCACAACGATCATCCGCGCTGACGACAAGCTTTACCCTTGGTTGACAAATGACGCCCGCACAACGCCAGCGGCCGCGCCTACAATCGCCTCCATCTCAACAACCGGCCAATCTCATGGACTCAGACAGTTCCTGGCCTCCGGTTAGTCTGATTCGCGTCTAGACACATCGCTGTCCGAAGCGCTTGTCTGACTTGGCACGGGGGTAAACGCTCATCGTGCCTGGCAAGCGAAACGCCTGATTGGGGCTTCGGCCCTGGCTTCGTATTTCCCGCCCAGGTTCTATTTAAATTGACGCTCGCACGAGCGCTCGGGTCGTTGTATCAACTGACAGCGACATAGGGGAAATAGCCATGGTGACTCAAAAAGCAAGAGCGTTCGTTCGACGGCTCGGACCCGGCCTCATCACGGGGGCGGCCGACGATGACCCCAGCGGCATCGCCACCTACTCGCAGGCCGGCTCCCAGTTTCGGTTCGCCCTGGTCTGGACGCTGCTGATTACCACGCCACTCATGATTGGCATCCAGATGCTCTCAGCCCGCATCGGATGGGTGACGGGAGAAGGTCTTGCCGCCAATATCAACAAGATGTTTCCGCGCTGGTTGACGATAACGTTGGTCGGTCTGCTGGTGGTCGCCAATACCATCAACATCGCGGCCGACATTGGTGCCATGGCTGAGGCCGTGCGGCTTTTGGTCGGCGGTCCGCTGGCACTTTACATGCTTGGTTTTGGCGCGGTGTGTATCGCGACTCAGGTGTTCTTCTCGTATGAACGCACGGTTCGCATCCTGAAGTGGCTCACGCTGGCCCTGTTTGCTTACGTTGCTGTGATTTTGACCGCGCACGTTCCATGGCGCCAGGCGATCTCTGAATCCTTGCATCCCTGGGCGTTTTTTCCTAAAGATGTCTCGCTCAAGGGTTACACCGCGATGGTGGTTGCCGTGCTGGGAACCACCATCAGCCCTTACCTGTTTTTCTGGCAAGCGGCGCAGGAGGTGGAGGATAGCTATCGCAGACCTGAGTCGCAAGCGCTTCGGCAGCACCCGGAATACGCCGCAGAGCATTTGTCCCGTATCAAACAGGACACCTATGTCGGGATGTCGTTTTCCAATGTCATCGCCCTGTGCATCGTGATTGCAACTGCGGTGACCCTGAATATGCAGGGTATCACTGACATACAGACTTCATCCCAGGCCGCGCAAGCCCTCAGGCCGGTAGCTGGCGAATTTGCGTTCGCGGTCTTTGCTTTGGGAATTGTCGGAACCGGGCTTCTCGCCGTGCCGGTGCTGGCAGGTTCTGCCGCCTACGCAGTCAGCGAGCTTTATGGCTGGAAGGCCAGCCTGTCCCATGGGTTCCACGAAGCGCGGGGCTTCTATCTCATCATCATTGCCGCCACCGGGATCGGCACGGTCATGGGCTACCTCCAGGTTGACCCTATCAAGGCACTGGTTTGGAGCGCCATTGTCAACGGGGTCATTTCGGTGCCAATCATGGCCGCGTTGATGTGGATTGGTCAGTCGGAACGTCTGATGGGCAAGTACACGATTACCCAACGTCATCGCTTCTTCGGCTGGGCGGCCACGGTCGTTATGGCAGTTGCCGTGGTGTTGATGTTTGCGACGAGTTGATGCTGCGATGTAACCAGTTCCGTGTGAAAATGGAAACTTAATTACCAGGAGACTCTGCCATGCCCCGTCGCGCCACCAAAATTGTCGCCACCCTTGGCCCTGCTTCCAGTGACCCCGCGCTGGTGGAGCAGATGATTCGCGCTGGCGTCAACGTGGTGCGCCTTAATTTCAGCCACGGCACGGCGCAAGACCATATTGACCGGGCGCACATGGTGCGTGAGGCGGCCAAACGCGCCGGGCGCGAGGTGGCCATCATGGCTGACTTACAGGGTCCGAAAATCCGGGTCGGCAAGTTTGCCGACGGCAAGGTGATGTTGGCGCCCGGACAAAAATTTGTGCTCGATGCTGCGCGCACCGAGCCCGGCGATATTGAGGCCGTCGGGCTGGACTACAAGGCGTTGCCGCGTGAGGTCAAAGCCGGTGACGTTCTCTTGCTCAATGACGGCTTGATTGTGATTACGGTCGATAGCGTCCAGGGCGCGGCAATTTACACCACGGTCAAGCTCGGTGGCGAGTTGAGGGACAACAAGGGCATCAACAAGCAGGGTGGCGGGCTGACAGCTCCGGCATTGACGGCCAAGGACATGGAGGACATCCGTACCGCCATGGGTTTTCAGGCGGACTATGTGGCGGTGAGCTTCCCCAAGAATGCCACCGACATGGAAATG